>NZ_JBKVCZ010000031.1:421-55508 GCF_046966825.1 Hungatella sp.
AGCTTGCTCTTCGCTGGGCACTTTTGCATTTATTTTTATAGGGCGAAAGCCCGGAGCTTCTTGTCCGCCGAATTTGCGGACAAGAAGATGCACTGCGGAGTAGCGGGAGGCCAAGGGAGAGCTTGCTCTTCGCTGGGCACTTTTGCATTTATTTTTATAGGGCGAAAGCCCGGAACAGGAGAAACACTATGAAAATATTCATCAGCGCAGACATCGAAGGCTGCGCCGGACTAAGTTTCACCGATGAGACTCATAAAAACGAGTTTGTTTACCAGAGGTATGCAGAGGAGATGACAAACGAAGTCGTCGCAGTCTGCGAGGCGGCTCATGCCGCCGGAGCGACCGCCATTGTCGTAAAGGACGGCCATGGCGACGCCTCCAACATCAACCCTCTCGCGATGCCGGAATACGTAACGCTGATCCGGGGGAAGAGCGGACATCCGTATAACATGATGTTCGGCCTTGACGAGACCTTTGACGGAGTATTTTTTCTTGGGTACCATGCGGCTGCCGGTAATCCGGAGTTTGCCATCAGCCACACCTCTACAGGAAACAGCCAGTATATTCGCCTCAATGGCCGCTATATGAGCGAGTTTATGCTCAATACCTACACCGCCTCCTCCCTCGGAATACCAGTGCTTTTTCTCTCTGGTGACGAAGCCGTGTGCCGGGATGCCAGAGAACTTGCGCCGCATATTTCGACTGCTGAGATCAAGCGCGGCGTGGGAGGTGCCACCTTCTGCGTTCCGCAGAAGCTCGCTATAGAACGTCTCTGTGAGGCTGCCAAAACCGCTGTAGAAAACAGGAGAAAATCACCAATCCCTATTGTGGATTTACCGGAAGAGTTTATTTACGAAGTGACCTACAAGGACTGGAAGAAAGCGTATCAGATGTCTTTCTATCCAGGTATGGAGCAGGTGGACCGTTTTACAAACCGTCTCAGAGCAAAATGCTGGATGGAGGTTGTTACCGCCCACAGTTTTGTCGTTTATTAGCCATAATATCCACAAAGCGGCGTTTGATGGAGGTGCTCGTGAAGTTCCAGATGGTACCAATATTGTAAGTAAATTTAGAATTCCGTAATAAAAACTTTATTGCAAATGGTATGGCAATTGGGTATCATGGTAGAGTACATAAAGTTAGACATCACGGAGGGAAACAGGAATGGATAGTAAGATGATAAGAAGAGGAGCGGCAGGCATTCTGGCTACAGTGTTGTTGTGTTTTACCGGAGTGTTTGCTTCATTCGCCAGCGCGGACACTGAGACCGCTGAAAACGCTGAGACACAGGGGCCCAAGGTGGAGTCATCGATCACCTCCTGCCTGATCAATCCGGATAAGAAAAGTGTGACGGTCAAGGTCACAAGCAGCGGAGACATGACCGGTACGGACGGAGTTCTCTATCTGGTGGAACAGAAGCCGTATCAGAAGAATCTGGAAGGACGCCTTGATTACGCAGGGGCAGCTTCATTTGGAACGGAGGTAACGTATCAGTTCCCGTTGAATGAAGGTACCGCTGAGGACCGGTTATACAGCAGATTTGTGGTAGCGGTCTGGGATGGGACGAAATACATCGAGGTCAGCGATCCGCACTATATCACAAATCCGGAGGCGGTAGCTCCGAACACAGCAGCATTTAACGATCCTTTGACAAAAAAAGGGCTTAATATCGAGCTTAACATGCTGGCAGATGCATTTGATCTGGGTGTCAAACATGTGGGAACGAATATTGCCTTTCATCAGATTTTAGGTCAGGGTATTGACTACCAGTATGACGGTAAGACGTATCATTTCGACAAGCGGGTTATTGAAGATTACGACAGAACCATCAGTGCGCTTTCCGGTAAAGGTATGACGGTTACGGCTATCATCCTAAATGGATGGAATGACGCCACGCCGGATCTGATCTATCCCGGTACGAAGAAATCTTCAAAAGCATTTTATTATTTATTTAACGCGGCAACAGAGGCAGGTTTTGAACAGACTAAGGCTATCGCTTCATTCCTTGCAGAGCGATACAACGGTTCAAATCCGGATCAGGGCAAGATATCCAACTGGATTATCGGTAATGAGATTAATAACCAGCAGTGGAATTACACGGGAGCCTGGGATTTAAACAGCTACGTTCAGGCGTATCAGGATGCATTCCGTGTGTTCTATACGGCAATCAAGAGCACCAGTGCAAACGACAGGGTCTACTTTTCTCTTGATTATAACTGGAATGCAGAGATCGACAACAAGTTAAAATACGGCGGAAAGAATATTATGGATACATTTAATTCTATCGCCAACGCTCAGGGGCAGATGGACTGGGGTCTGGCTTACCACCCATATCCGGCGCCTATGACGGAACCGGAATTCTGGGATGATGCGCAGACTGGATGGATTTCTAATGACTTTAATTCCCCTGTCATCAACTTTGCTAATTTAAATGTTCTTACCGATTACATGTCACAGGCTGCATTCCGTTCACCGACCGGAGATGTCCGCCATATTATCCTTACAGAGGAAGGATTTACGGCGAAGAGCCCGACAAGAGGAGACATTCCTCAGATTCAGGCGGCGGCATTTGCCTATTCCTATTACCTGGTAGACAGTAATCCATATATCGACGCCTATATCTTAAGCCGCCAGGTGGACGCGCCGTTGGAGGTGCGCAGTGGATTGGCATTTGGCCTGTGGGAGTGTGATATGAACCAGGGCGATACCATTGTGGCCACGAAGCGCCGTAAGATCTGGCAGGTGTTCCGTGACATTGATAAGAAGAAGTATACGCTGGAAGCTACGGAATTTGCAAAGCCGATTATCGGTGTCAACAAGTGGTCTGATCTTATTCCGAATTTCAGATGGCGTTCCATGGAGTAGAAGCGACGTAAGTGAACGAATAAGAAGTGGAATTGATACCCGGGAAGACTTGTGCTTCCCGGGTTATTTTAATGGTAAGACAGGAGCAGATTATGCAGAATCAATCAGAACAGGGGGAATCAACCCTAAGAAATTGTATACAGAGAAACCAAAATCAACAGAGTCGGGAGATCCATCGGGAAACTCTGCCAAAGATTGTAAACCAGGCAGAAATAATTTTGCAGGAAGTGCGAAGCGATGAATTGATCGATCGCCTGACAGAAGTATGGAGGCGCTCCGTCAAGAAGACCCATCTTTTCCTGTCTGATCAGGAAATCGGGGAAATAGAGAAGTATGTCCCGGCCGCGCTTCTTGAAGTTCCCACTCTGGTGATTGCTATAAATGCAGAGTGTGAACCCATTGCCTTCATGGGTACAGCGGGAGAGCGTCTGGAGATGCTTTTCCTCGAACCGGAATTGCGTGGATCTGGTTTGGGCAGGCGGCTTCTTACCTATGGTATAGAAGAGCTGGGGATACGTGAATTGTGTGTAAATGAACAGAATCCGCTGGCGAAAGGGTTTTATGAGCACATGGGATTTGAATGTTTCAAACGGACGGAGCTGGACGAGCAGGGAAATCCATATCCGCTGTTATACATGCGTTTGACGGCTAAAACGGCAGGCGAATCAGGCAATGAGGCTATCGATCGTTTGAAGATTGAGGAGTAAGTTCGATAAAAACATGTAGTTTATAAATGGGCCTTTTGAAAGTCTCATCAAATACATTATAAAATATAGTAGGAAAAAGCATAAAAACAACATGAAATTCAAATAAAACCGAACATAAAACCTAATGCGAAAACCACATAAAGCCCAACGCGAAACTCCACACACCTCCCCAAACCTCCCCACATAAAATCCAACCTGCCCCAACATAAAAGGACGCTCCCGCCAAAGACCTGACAGGAACGTCCTTTCTATAATTGTTCTTAAAATCCAATTTCCTCACTGAATACTGAAATCCAACATCTCCCATCACTGACTCCCCACCTTATTATTACTGGTAACTCAGCGCCGCATACGCATCCAGCATTCCGCCGCTCACCATTTTCCCGCTTAACTGGTCCAACTTTCGGCTGGAGTTCAGCAGAATATTTTTCACGTCGGACAGTGAAATCTCTGGGCGGTAGGAGTAGAGCATGGCGGCGACTCCGGTCACCATGGGGGCGGCCATGGAAGTGCCGCTCATGAAACCGTAATTATTGCCCGGCAATGTGCTGACAATATAGGTTCCTGGAGCCGCGATATCCACGCTGGCGGCTCCGTAGTTGGAGTCACGGCTCAAGCTTCCGTCGAATAACAAGTTGGCAACGGAGATTACGTTATCAAATGGGAATGATGCGGGATAGACCGGGTAAATGTCGGTGTCGTATCCCTTTCCGGCAATGCCGCCGTTGCCGCAGGCCACGATGAACAGCATCTTCGAATTCTGCATGGTCTGGGCCAGCGCTTCGTTATAAGCGGAGGTTCCCATGCTTAAGTTGCAGATGGCGGCGCCGTTGGCTTCCGCGTAGCGAATCGCCTGGATGACAGAGTCGGGCGAACCCGTTCCGTCACTGCCGCCTAATGCCTTTAAGGACATAATCTTTACGTAATTGTTGTCGGTGATGCCGGCGATTCCGTAGGAACCGCGGACTGCGGCGATGGTGCCTGCGGCGTGGGTGCCGTGGCTGTCTTCTTCGCCGACAAAGATCTGGCTGTTGCCGGAATAGAAGTTCCAGCCGTGAACATCGTCCACGTAACCGTTTCCGTCGTTGTCAATTCCATCACCGGGGATTTCTCCGGGATTCGTCCACATGGCGCCTGAAAATTCCTGATGGTTATAATCGACGCCTGTGTCGATGATGGCTACAACCACGGACCGCTTGTTTTCCGACTGGTCATAGAGATCCCAGGCCGGGCGGATATTGATATCGACACCCGTTACCGCGTCGGTAACCGTGGACTCGAAGTCGCCGGGACCAAGGCCCGGAAGGCCGAAACCGCCTTTGCCGCCGGAATAGATATTGTCAGCGGCCTGGAACTTTGCTTTTATCTCGACGAGCTGAAATTCTCCGTCATTTTTTAATCCCCATTGATAGGTGGCAAACTGGTCCGCTGGGGATAAATTGACAAGGCCTGGCCCCAATGCGAAGGTCTGCAGGGACTGGCCGCTCTGGCTGACGGACAGCATGTCTCCCTGTGCCGCCTTCCAGGAGGCCGTTCTATTACTTCCCGAATCGGAAATGGATCCGGAAGCGGAATCGGAAGTGGATGCAAAAGTCCATGGGATCACTGCAGACACGGCGATGGCAAGGGCTAAAGAAAGACTGACTGCGCGCGTTCTTTTCTTCATTCTGATGATTCTCCTTATGCGAGGAACATTTTTCTTTAGTATACCATAATCCCGGAGCAAAGGAGTGGAAAAATATGTGAAAATTCCCTTAATATTTTCTCAGCAGGCTGGGAACTGTAACCTCACCAGACCGGCCAGTGCGGTGGCAAGCGCCTCGTGGCCCTCTTTTGTAAGGTGCATATAATCGATTTTATTGTTTTCTTTTACGACGGTATTGGCGTCGAAATAGTGGCAGCCCATCAACTCTGCGATTTTTCTGTACTCTTCGGCGAGGCCTTCTGACTTTTCTGCACAGCCGCGGCCCATCGTAGCGCCTACCGCTGTGGCCTCGTACTCTTTTTCGATGTTCTTGGGAGCGACCACAAGGATATTGGGCCTCTTATCCCGCCAGCAGTCGGTGGTGGCGATGGCCTTTGCGATGAGACGCTTGAGGCCCAGCGCAATGCAGGCGGCGGATGCGCCGAAACGTTCCTTAGTATCATTGGTTCCCAGCATGATGATCAGCAAATCTACGGGTTCGTGGCTCATGAGGCATGGGTAAATATAATCCAGCCCGGACAAGCCCTCGTGGATCGGATCGTTAAAACAGGTGGTCCGGCCAGACAGGCCTTCCTCGAGAACGAGATAATCTTCCCCCAGCTTCTGTTCCAGGAGACGCGGCCAGCGCTCATTTTCATCGAAACGGCCGTCATTCGCAGCACAGTACCCGTGGGTATTGGAATCTCCGTAGCATACAATGTGTTTTTTCATGATGTCCTCCTCCTAAATGATTAAATATTCCGCTGCAGCCGCCAAATACTCATGCAGGCATGGCTTCTGGCTCGCTGCCTCCGGAAATAAAAAGAGAGGATGCAGCCTGCAAGCAGGTACATCCTCTCAGACTGATTTTTAAAGTCTTTATAAATCTTTCGTATCCTCGACTGCTTTTCTGATATCGTGGTAAAGCTCTACCAGCTTCGGATCATCCAGTGCAACCGGAAGGAATGGAAGTCTCGGATCGCCCATCGGACAGCCGTCCAAGGAGATGATTCCCTTTACTGCACCGTGCATGGACGGGAAGGAGCAGAGACGGTAAATAAGCGGGGTAACCAGATTCTGCACTTCTCTGGCCTTTTCCCATTCGCCGCGGTTAACCAGTTCATCCATCTTTAAGTATAACTCAGGCATGGCACCGTATGTACCGCCGATACCGGCATCAGCGCCCATCAGGCGTCCTGCGATGAACTGCTCGTCCGGTCCGTTGAATACGATGAAATCCTTGCCGCCGGCCAGCTTAAAGCGCAGGATATCCTGTGCCGGGTCGGAGGAGCATTTTACGCCGGCAACGCGCTCGTTTTCCAGCATGCGGCCGAACAGCCCCATGGACAGATTGAATCCGGTCAGCTGCGGGATATTATAAATGAAGAAAGGAAGATCGGCAGCCTCGGTAATTTTTGTCCAGTGCTGGTATACACTTTCCTCGCCCATGTGGTAATATACACAGGGAACCGCGGATGTAGCATCGGCGCCTACAGCCTCCGCATGTTTGGCGAGTTCGGCGGAATGTCTCGTATCAGGACAGCCTACATGGACGATGATATTCATGCGTCCTGCCGCTTCCTTTACAACAGTCTCCGTCACGGCCTTTCTTTCTTCCGTATCCAGAAGGAAGCCTTCGCCTGTACTGCCGCAGACATACATCTGCTTGATACCTTTGTTACAGAAATAGTTTACAACGGCCTTTGTCGCCTCTAAATCAACATCGCCGTTTTTGTCGAACGGAGTGTTGAGCGCAACAGTAACGTTTTTGAATTTGTTGACATCATACTTGGACATAATACATACCTGCCTTTTCAATTATTATAATAATTCAACAGTATCTGTGTGTATCATATCATCATTACTGGCAGAAATCAATAAAAATAAAAACTTTTTTTTATTTAATGTTTGTATTGAAAATATTTTTTATACGTGCTATGATTAAAACAGTTAAAAATCCCAAAAATCAGTAAAAAATACAAGAGGGGGTATCTAATATGGATTATTCAGTACTGGAACGGGTCAGAGGCGGTCTGATCGTATCCTGCCAGGCATTAAAGGAAGAACCGCTGTACAGTTCTTACATTATGTCCAGAATGGCATATGCGGCCAAAGAGGGCGGCGCGGTCGGCATCAGAGCTAACACCGTCGCAGATATTGTGGAAATTAAGAAAACGGTAGATCTTCCGGTAATCGGCATTATTAAGGAAGTTTACGGGGACTGTGACGTATATATCACACCGACCATGAAGGAAGTTGACGCGCTTGTGGAGTGCGGCGTGGATATTATTGCCACGGACTGCACCAACCGCATCAGACCGGATGGAAAGACTCTGGACGAGTTCTTCGCAGAAGTACGCGCCAAATACCCGGATCAGCTTTTTATGGCAGACTGTTCCTGTTATGAAGAAGGTCTTCATGCCGCACAGATTGGACTTGATCTGGTTGGTACAACGATGAACGGCTATACGGATTATACAAAGGGAGCCAAGCTTCCTGATTTTGATTTGATGAAGCATCTCGTTGAGACCTGCGGCAAGCCGGTTATCGCGGAAGGCGGAATCTGGACGCCGGAGCAGTTAAAGGCGGCTCTCGATACCGGTGTGCTGGCGGCAGTTGTAGGTACCGCTATAACGAGACCGAGGGATATCACAAGACACTTTGTGGCTGCGATACAGTAAAGAATAGTTAGGTATGACGGACAAAGAGGCCAGAAAAGTTAGTTTCTTTGTCCTTTTTCTATCAGGAGGAGATTGTTATGAGGATTGCGGCACTGGATATCGGGGGCACCTCCATCAAGTCTGGAATCTGGAACGGACAGGACATTGTGGGGGTGAAGGAGCATGCCACCAATGCCAGGAACGGCGGAAGGTATGTGATGGAGCGGGCTGTGGAGATTCTCCGTCAGTACGATGACTTTGAGGCCATCGGGATCAGCACTGCCGGCCAGGTGAATTCTGCGGAAGGCTATATTCGTTACGCCAATGAAAACATACCCGGTTATACGGGGATGAAGGTGCGGGAGATCATGGAGCGCGAGTTTCATGTGCCTGTCGCTGTAGAGAATGACGTCAACGCGGCAGCTATCGGGGAAGGCCAGTTTGGAGCGGGAAGAGACTTTGAGGATTTTCTCTGTATTACCTACGGGACCGGAGTCGGCGGCGCCATTGTCCTGAATAAGGGAATCTATACGGGAAGTGCCTGCTCGGCGGGAGAGTTCGGCGGTATTATGATCCATCCGGAGGACAGCGTATACGGGGAACCTTTCTGTGGCTGCTACGAGAAATACGCTTCCACCACGGCGCTGGTACGGAAAGCCATGGCCTATAACCGGGACCTGGACAATGGGAGAAAGATATTTGCCAGACTGGACGATCCGAAGGTGAGAGACATTGTGAACAGCTGGATCGATGAGATCGTGTACGGGCTGATTTCCGTTATTCATATTTTTAACCCGTCCTGTATCGTCTTAGGGGGCGGTGTCATGGCGCAGCCCTATATTCTGAAAGAGGTGAAGCAGAAGGCTTCTGCGAGAATCATGAGCAGCTTCCGCAATGTGGAACTGCGCCAGGCGGAACTGGGCAACCGTGCCGGGTTGATGGGCGCGGCGTATCTGGCCGGTGCACTCTTAGAAAAGAACGGCCGGACTGAAGTGCAATAAGCAGAACTGATGTAAGCAAAAGTACAATCAGCAGAACTGATGTAAGCAAAAGCGAAATAAACATAATTGTTTCGAAAACAAATGCAATACTGCAAAACTGTATACAATATCACGAAGGAATCCTTCGGATATTTGCAAACAGGATAAAAAATACATAAAATAAAAAATGGAAAAAATTTTTTTCTATTCAATGTTGACAAAATAAATTTTCGGTAATATAATGTGTTTATCAACAACAAGGGCGTGACGGATGAAGGACAAATGATCCATCGCGCCTTTTTATTTTAAAAAAGGAGGAAGTATTGCATGAAATTGAAAAAAATCTTTTCTTTAGGACTGGCTGCGGCGATGACGGCATCTTTGCTGGCTGGCTGTGGATCCGGTAACCCAACGAGTTCCACTACAGCTGCCACCGCGGGGGGACAGGCAGATACGACAGCCGCACCGGCAGAGCCGGCAGCAGCGGGGGAATCGGGTGTTCTCTACAGCAACGGCGGCCCTACTGAGTTTTTCGAGACACCGTGGCTCAATCCTGGTACATACACATATAACAAAACCCTGTACGCACATCTGATCTTTGCCGATGAGAACCTGGCGCCGGTAACCGGTGAAGGCGATCTGGCTAAATCTTACGAGATGTCCGACGATGGAATGACACTGACCTTTGAGTTAAGAGATAATATTTTCTGGCACGACGGCGAAGCGATTACAGCAGACGATATTCAGTGGAGTATTGAGTATGCGCTTAAGACAACGGTGTTAAACTCCGTATTCCGTTCCACATTTGAAGCATTAAAGGGTGCGGCTGCCTATGAGGACGGCAGCGCCGAGCACATCGAAGGAATTGCCGTGGACGGTAGCAAGATTACACTGACCTTTGAGAAAGTCGCACCGGATGCACTGCTGACATTTACGCAGTTTGCTCCTCTGCCTAAGAAGTATTTGGCGGATACAGATCCGATCTCCTTACAGCAGGCCAAGTATTTCCAGAGCCCGATCGGTTCCGGCCCATTCATGGTAGATGAAGTTCAGATGAACAACTACACCACATTGAAGCCGTTTGACAAGTACTACGGCGGAACCGCGAACTTCACCATTCACTTAAATCCGAGTGCAGGCGACAGCGATGCGAACTTCGTAACGAATGCGAAGGCAGGCAAGCTGGATTACGCTTACACCAAGAACATTGCCGATGTCAAGGCGCTGGAGGGAACACCTGGACTTACCATCGACACTGTAAATGTGCGTTATACCCGTCTTCTGTATTTAAACAAGTTTGACAAAAAGGACGGCAAAAAGGCGCCTCTGGCAGATGAGAAAGTACGCCAGGCCATCGCTTATGCACTTGATATGAAATCCATCTTAGACGGCGTTTTCGAGGGAGCAGCACTTCCTGCAAACAGCCTGACACCAGATGGAGCGGACAAGGTAGACGGACTGAACAATTACGACTACAATCCGGAAAAAGCAAAAGAACTGTTAAAGGAAGCAAACTGGGATCCGAATACAGAGCTTGATGTTGTTTATTACTATACGGATCAGATGACACAGGATCTTATGGCTATCATTCAGCAGTACCTTGCAGAAGTAGGCATTAAGATGAACGCAAGACTGGTAGAAGGCGATCTGGCAACCATTCTCTGGAAAGCTCCGGAAGATCCGGTCAACGGACCGAGCGCAGTTGACTGGGATATGTGCTACGCAGCCAATGCGGCATTGTCCTTACACGAGTACTATGACAGATATCAGACCGGTTATTCCATCAACTCTCATACACCGAGCGATCCGAAGTTAGACGAACTCATCGCGGCCACCAATGCTTCCGTAGATGCAGAGGTACAGAGAAAAGCATTCTTTGAATTACAGAAGTATGAGAATGAGACATTATTCGAGCTTCCGCTTTACTATCAGCCAATCTTCCTGCTTCAGAGCGACAAGATTGTAAAGGGTGCAAAGCTTGGCAACCCGCAGTTTAACTATAACTGGGATATTCAGAACTGGGAAATCAAGTAACACTTAGGAGGTGCTGTTAAGGGATTGTATATCATGTACAGTCCCTTAACTTTTAAGAAAGGTGATAAAATGGCAAAATACACAATTAAAAAAATTCTTGGTATGATTCCCATGCTGTTGATCATTACGTTTATCATTTACTGGCTTCTGGATTTGACACCAGGCGATCCCGTTTCGTACCTGATGGACCCGGAGGCGCTTGCGAGGCTGACCGCCGAGCAGGTAGCGGCGCTGCGCGCACAGTATGGACTTGATGATCCTTTTTTTGTCCGCTATTTTAAATGGCTGGGACGCCTGCTGACCGGAGACTTTGGCTACAGTTCTTCCAGCGGTGTGCCCGTAATCCAGATTATGGCGGAACGGCTTCCGGCCACTCTTGAACTGGCCGTGGCGGCACTCTGCATCTCCACCGTATTAGGAAGTGTTCTCGGTGTTCTCGGCGCAATCTACAAGGGAACCATCGGCGACAACGTTCTGACCGTAGCCGGTATGATCGGCGTATCCATCCCTCAGTTCTTCTTCGGTGTCTGTGCAATCTTAATCTTCGCATTAAATTTAGGATGGCTGCCGGTTGGCGGCCGAACGGATCCGACCGTGGTCAATTTTGCAGGGCGAATCAAGTATCTCGTTATGCCGGCTCTCGTTCTGGGAATCTCCATGACGGCAGGTGTCATGCGTTACGCCCGAAGCAGCATGCTGGATACCATGAACAAGGACTACATAAAGACGGCCCGCAGCAAAGGGCTCTCTGAATTCAGAGTGAATTTAGTACACGGCTTCCGTGTATCGCTGACTCCTGTTATTGTACTGGTGGGCTTCCGCCTTCCGACCCTGATCGCAGGTTCCGTAGTTATCGAGACCGTATTCCAGTGGCCTGGAATCGGAAGTGCATTCAATACGGCGGTTCGTTCGCAGAACTACAATCTGGTCATGATGCTGGCGCTGTTATTCGTCTTCATGACACTGTTTGCCAGTACGCTGGTCGACATCCTGACTGCCGCGTTAGACCCGCGTATTAAGCTGGAACGATAGGAGGGACGGAAGATGAGTATAAAATCAAAACAGCTGCATTTAAACCGGAAGTTTGACCAGATCCGACAGATGGAGGAATCCGGAGAACTGAAGAACAAGAAGTCCGGCAACCGGGCGTTACGAAAGCTTTTGAACAACCGTCTTGCCATCGTGGGCGGCGTAATTTTCCTGATCATTCTTCTGGCCTGTATCTTCGCACCGCTTTTAACCGGCTATTCGCCGAAGGCCGTGGATATGAAATCCATTCTGAAGCCGCCGTCAGGTGAGCACTGGTTTGGGACGGATAAGATCGGCCGGGATGTATTTGCGCGAGTCCTGTACGGCGGCCGCATGTCCATCGCGATCGGATTCGGAAGCGCCCTGGGCTGTGCGTTTATCGGCGTACTCTTAGGATGCTACAGCGGATACCGAGGCGGCTGGTTCGACAGCCTTATGGTCAGGATCTCCGAGGTGTTCATGTCCATTCCACAGCTGATTCTCGTTATGATGCTGGTTGCGATCATGGGACAGAGCGCGAAGAACATCGTGATTATCTTCATCATCTGCGGCTGGGGTTCCTGTTTCCGTATGGCCAGATCCCAGGTGCTCTCCATAAGAGAAGAGGAATACGTACAGTCCTTAAAGGTGTTCGGACTCAATCCGTTTATCATCTGCTACAAGCATATTTTACCGAATGCGTTAAGCCCGATTATTGTAAATGTTACACTGAGTACAGCCATGTTTATCCTGGAGGAGGCTTCCTTAAGTTTCTTAGGCCTGGGCGTTCCGTTGGAGGTCCCGACCTGGGGCAATATTTTAAATGCGGCTCAGGATATGTTCACTCTTCAGAATAACTGGTGGATGTGGCTCCCAACCGGTATTGTGGTTTCCTTATTCGTCATGAGCATCAACTTCATGGGCGACGGCATCAGAGATACCACAGATCCGACACAGCAGGGCTAGGAGGCAGGATATGAGCGATAATGCAGTAATTTCCGTTAAAAATTTAAAGACGTATTTCTATACAAATGAGCGCTGCAACAGGGCGATCAACGGCGTTTCCATGGATATTAAAAGCGGCAAGACACTCTGTATCGTAGGAGAGTCGGGCTGCGGCAAGAGCGTGACGGCTACTTCCATCATGCAGCTGCTTCCCAAGCTTTCCAGGATCGAGGAAGGAGAAATCATCTATCACAGCGGAGACAAGCGCGGTGATATTAAGATCCACGAACTGGAAAGAAACGGAAAAGAGATGAGGGATATCCGCGGCAAGGATATCGCCATGATTTTCCAGGATCCCATGACGGCGCTGAACCCGGTCTACACGATCGGATGGCAGATTGAGGAGATGATCCGCTCCCATAACAAGAACGTATCCAAGAAGGAGGCCAGGGAAACAGCCTTAAAGCTTCTGACCGACATGGGAATCCCCAATCCTCAGAAGAGAATCGACCAGTATCCCCACGAATTCTCCGGCGGTATGAGACAGCGTGCCATGATCGCCATGGCCATGAGCTGTAATCCGAAGGTCCTGATTGCCGATGAACCGACTACGGCTCTCGATGTGACCATACAGGCCCAGATTTTCGAACTGATGGATCATTTAAAGAAGAATTACAACACGGCTATCATGCTGATTACCCACGACATGGGAGTGGTCTGCGAGCTGGCCGACGATGTCGCCGTCATGTACATGGGTAATATCATCGAAAGCGGCTCTGCGGAGGAGGTGCTGGATCACCCCACGCATCCGTACACAAGAGCGCTGTTAAAGTCCATCCCTGTTCTGGGAAGGGGCGCCGAGCAGGATATCAACCCGATCAAGGGTTCCACGCCGGATCCGTACAACAGGCCGCCCGGATGCCAGTTCGCGCCGCGGTGCGACTACGCCTGCCCGGAATGCGACAAATGCATGCCTGAAGAGGTACAGCTTGGCGGAACTCACATGGTACGATGCGCACGGTATCAGGAGGTGACAAACGATGGCAGATAAGAATCATGATAAGAAAAAAGAAGCGCTGCTTACAATCAAAGGCTTAAAAACGTATTTTCCGGTCAAGGGCGGCTTCATGGGAAAGACCCAGAGCTACGTCCAGGCTGTCAACGATATTGATTTGACCATCTATAAAGGGGAGACCCTGGGGCTGGTAGGAGAGTCCGGATGCGGAAAGACGACGCTGGGCAAAACCATCCTTCAGCTCTATAAGCCGACCGAAGGAGAGATGGTCTACGAATTTGAGAACGGCCCCCGCAATCTGGAGAAGCTGACCAGTAAGGAGATGGATGAGGCCAGAAAGAAGATTCAGATCGTTTTTCAGGATCCTCAGTCTTCCTTAAACCCGTCCTTTACGATCTACCAGTCCCTGTCCGATCCGCTGAAGAAATTCGGCATCAAGACGAAGGAGGAGAGAAGGAAGATCATCGGCGATCTGCTGGAAGCCGTAAATATGCGGCGGGAATACATGGACCGTTATCCCCATGAGTTCTCCGGCGGCCAGAGACAGCGTATCGGCATCGCCAGGGCGCTGTGCATCAACCCTGAGCTTGTGATCTGTGACGAGGCGGTCAGCGCGCTCGACGTATCCATTCAGGCTCAGGTATTAAACCTGTTAAAGAAACTGAAGGAAGAGCGCAATCTGACCTATATCTTCATCACCCACGATTTGAGCGTGGTGGAGTATATCAGCGACAGAATCGCAGTCATGTATCTTGGCAGAATCGTGGAGCTGGCTGAGGCGGATGAGCTGTACCGCAATACCGTTCATCCATACACCCAGGCTCTTCTCTCTGCGATTCCGGTTGCGGATATTCATCATAAGAAAAAGAGGATCATTCTGGAGGGCGATGTGCCTTCCCCAATGAATCCGCCCAGCGGCTGCCATTTCCACGGAAGGTGCAGCCAGTGTCAGGAAATCTGTAAGAACCAGAGGCCGGAACTTAAGAAATATGACATTGACGGGCGTGAACACTACGTCGCCTGCCATTTTGCAGAGGAAAATATCAAACATGCGGCTGAAAAACGAAATAAAATGTGATGTGCTTGTCATGGGGGCCGGGATCGCGGGCATTATGGCTGCGATCTCAGCCGCCGAAGCGGGGGCAGATGTCTGTATCGTAAGCGGTACGCGCATCTGCTCCGGCTCCAGTTTTTATCCGGGGACATGGGGCCTGGGGCTCGTGGGACCCGAAAGTGAAGCGGATGAGGAAGACTTAAAGTCCGTGATTTTAAAGGTCGGTGAAGGCATGGCAGACCCGGAGCTGGTCTCCGTCCTGGTCAGCCATATCCGCAGGGGTACGGATCGGTTAAAGGCATTTGGAATCCAGCTGAAGGAAGCTGAAAACAAAGGGGAGAAGGAGTTCATCCCCTGTTTTGATTATAAAAACAGAGACTGGCACGGGATTGTAAAAGACAGCGCCCGGGAGGTGTTCCTGGACCGGTTAGAGGAACTGGGGGTCAGAAGCTTTCCGTGCACCCATATCCTGCAGTTTATCATGACGGACGGACGAGTAAGCGGCGCGGCGGCCTTGACAGAGAAAGGCGGACTGACCGCTTTCTCCTGCAAAAGTCTGGTGGTGGCTTCCGGAGGACTGGGCGGACTGTTCCAGTACCGTCTGAACACGGATGACGTCACCGGATGCGGCCAGTATCTGGCTCTCCGTGCCGGTGCGAAGCTGGTAAATATTGAGTTCATGCAGATGATGCCAGGGTATCTGTCTCCGGCGCCGAAGACGATCTATAACGAAAAGGTGTTCAAATACAGCAATTTCTGCCGTCAGGAGACGGGGCGTTCCATCTTTGAGGACTGGCGGAAGGAGGATTTGGAAGAGCGGATGGAGGTGCGTTCTACCCACGGTCCGTTTACCACCAGGCTTCCGTCCGCGCCGGTAGATATCAGGCTGTTCACGGAATTTTTGAGGAATCCCAGAGGCGTCACGGTGACGTACCGGGAATCCTTAAGGGAAAATCAGCCGGAATTCATCAGGACCTACTTTGAATGGCTGAAAGAAGAGAAGCATTTGACGATCGACGATCCCATCCAGCTGGGGATTTTTGCCCACGCGTCCAACGGGGGAATCAGGATCGGACCGGACGGAAGCACGGGAGTTCCCGGCCTGTATGCCTGCGGGGAGGCGACGGGAGGAATGCATGGGGCGGACCGGCTGGGCGGCTTATCGACGGCTAATGGCCTGGTGTTCGGAGAGATCGCGGGGAAAGCCGCGGCCGGCTGGAGCAGCATCTCCGGACCGGAGGAGGAATGGGCGGAGGTACTGCTCTCTGTCATTCCCAATGCCGCTTCCTATTTAAAACAGATTCAGGAAATGAATTTCGAATGCGCCATGGTGATTCGCAATGGCGCGCGGGCGGAGCTTGCATTAAACCGATTGGAACGGATCAGGGAGCTGTGCAGATGTGAAGCGGGATACCTGGAAACGGGAGACGACACGGCGGGGCTTGCGGTATCCTGCCGTCTTACCGCGGCGCTGCATTTATCCGAGTGTCTGATGAAGGCGATTCTGCTGCGAAAGGAAAGCCGTGGTTCCCATTATCGCTGGGATTACCCGGAGAAAAAAGAAAATTTCTCCAAAAGAATTTTATCGGTGTGGGATGATGGGGTGAAAACAGGCTGGGAATAATTTGTCAGTTAAAAAGAAAATTTTAAATTATATAATAAAAAAACTTTTTTTTATTAATTGACAAACGACTGTTCCCTGGTATATTCTAGTAGCAGAGGCGGCGTAGGCGCGACGGAAACGGCATGATGCGGTGCCGTTTCCGGCGTGCCTTTTCTTATTACGGTGACCCGTGCATCATGCATGGGCTTCGTCGTAGGATTGCCGGTGGAAACATAAAGGGGGATTAAACATGCAAGGAGACTTTTTAACAAAAATCAGAGCAGAGTACAATCAATTTACGAAGGCGGAAAAGAAGGTGGCCGATTATATCCTGCAGAATCCGAGAGAAGTGCTTTTTATGTCAATTACGGATCTGGCAGAGGTATGTGAGGTTGGAGATACGAGCGTATTCCGCTTTTGTAAGACCATGAATTTGAAGGGATATCAGGAGTTTAAGATGATGCTGTCCTTAAGCCTTCACGATGGGAAATCGGGGCTTGGTCAGCTGGATGGCGACATCAGCCAGGAGGACAGCTTCTCAGAGATGGCTCAGAAGGTGCTGAACACGAATGTAAACGCGCTGAAGGAGACCTTTTCTCTGCTGAATGAGGAGAACTTCGATAAGGTGATCAGATACCTTCATGATGCGGACAGGATCTGCTTCTATGGAGTGGGTGCCAGTATGCTTACGGCCATGAAGGCGGCCAATAAGTTTCTGCGCATCGAGCCGAAGGTGTACTGTGTCCAGGATTCTCATATGCAGGCCATGGTAGCTTCCATGATGAGAGCGAATGAGGTGGCGGTGGTCTTTTCCTATTCCGGAGCCACAAAGGACACCATCCATGTGGCGGAACTGGCCAAACGTGCCGGGGCGACGGTGATCTGCGTGACCAGATTCGTCAAATCACCGCTGACATCGTTTTCCGATGTGACGCTTCTGTGTGGAGCCAATGAAGGGCCGCTTCAGGGCGGTTCGACTTCGGCGGAGATCAGCCAGCTGTTCCTGATTGATTTAATGTATACAGAATACTATCGTCGATATTTTGAAAAATGCAGCAAAAATAACGAAAAGACTTCTTCGTCGGTCATTGAAAAACTTTACTGACCAAAGATTATTCCTAAAAAAAATAAAAAAAGAAAAATTTTTTTATTTCAGATTGACAAAAAGAAAATTCCGATATATAATAAATTCATAAACGAGAAAGGCGCTTAATTGCAAAAAGTATACAGATTGACCAAATGCCTTTGGCGTTAAATTGACTTATTATAAGGAGGAGTAGTAATGAAGAAAATTTTATCTCTTGGTTTGGCAACGGCTATGGTAGTTGGTACGCTGGCAGGATGTGGTGGAAACAAACCGGCAGAGACGACGGCAGCTCCAGAGACGACGACAGCGGCGGCAACAGATGCAAGCAAGGCACCGGAAACAACCGCAGCAGGTGGTACCACGGATATCGTATGGTGGGCATTCCCGACATTCGGCGTAGACACTGGATACGAGCAGGAAGTCGTTGATGCATTTACTGCGAAAAATCCTGACATTAACGTCAAGGTAGAGTACATCGACTTTACGTCCGGCCCGGATAAGCTGACAGCAGCTCTGACTTCCGGTACAGCACCTGACATTCTCTTCGATGCACCAGGCCGTATCATTGAGTTTGGAGAAGCCGGCTATCTGGTTCCTTTAGATGATATGTTAGACGAACTGAAGAGCGATTTAACCAGCCAGTCTCTGATTGAAACCTGCGTAGGCGCAGACGGTACTGCCTGGATGTATCCGATTTCCTCCTCTCCATTCTATATGGGTCTGAACAAAGAGGCTCTGGAAAAGGCAGATGCACTCCAGTATGTAAACCTGGAAGGCGACCGTACATGGACGACCGAGAATTTCGTAAAGATGTGTGAAGCGCTTCGCGACGCAGCTCCCACACAGGTTCCCGGCATTGTATACTGCGGAGGACAGGGCGGCGATCAGGGTACTCGTGCTCTTGTAAATAACTTATATGGCGCTTCCATCGTCGGCGATGACGGCAAATGGAATATCAGCGAAAATGGCGTAAAAGCTCTCACTCTGTTAAAGAGCATGTATGACAGCAAGGCAATCGATGCAGGCTTTGACATGGCAGCAGCAGATGAGCTTCAGAAGTTCCAGCAGGAGACTGCAGCGATGACATTCTGCTTTGGTACTTCCAGTGAAATTACATATGCATCAGATGACTTTACACAGCTTTCCGTTCCATTCCCATCAGAGAGCGGCAAACCTTCCTTAGAGTATCTGGTTAATGGCTTCGCTATTTTTGACAACAAAGATGAAGCACGCGCTGAGGCATCGAAAAAGTTCGTGAAATTTATCTGTGATGATGCAGAATGGGGTCCGAAGAGCGTTGTTAAGACCAATGCATTCCCGGTACGTACTTCCTTTGGCGATCTGTATCCTGGAGATGAGCACAAAGCGATGCTGGCTTCCTGGAGCCAGTACTATGGCCCATACTACAATACACGTGCAGGCTTTGCAGCCATGCGTCCGCTGTGGTTCAATATGCTTCAGCAGGTATTCAACGGTACCGACCCACAGGCCGCTGCTGACGAGTTCAACGCGAGTGCAAACAGCAACTAATAAACACTAATTTATGAACAGCAACATTTACATGGCTTCCTTCTTCTGCCGAGTGCAGAGGGAGGAAGCCAATCTTTAGGGAGGGAGTGTAAAACACATGGCAAATACAACTGTTTCCACACAGAAACCCGGGCGTCCAAAAAACAAGAAAGAAAAAATGCCTGCACGCAGTAAGGTGCTTCAGCGCAGAGAGACATTTGTTTCATATATGTTCCTGCTTCCGGCGCTGATTTTCTTTGTAGGCTTTGTTATTTTCCCTATGGCGTCAGGGGTTATCACCAGCTTTACCAATGCCAGTTTTTCAGATCCGAAGGGAACTGCCGTAGGATTTGCCAATTACATACGGCTTTTTCAGGATAAAATATTCTTAAAATCGGCGGTGAATACCGTTATTATCGTGGTGGTATCGGTTCCTGTTGTAACCGCATTCTCCCTGTGGGTCGGAACAGCCATCTATAAGATGCGTTCCGGTATCCGTTCCTTTTTCCGCTGTGTATTCTATCTTCCGGTAGTAACCGGTTCCGTCGCAGTTGTTGTAGTATGGAAATGGATGTTCGATAAGTATGACGGCCTTTTTAACTATATCATCAGGAGCTTTGGCGGGCAGCCGCTTCCCTGGACTTCCGGTGAGTCCATGGCCCTGTGGTGTATTATTCTGATCCTGTTTACGACCTCCATCGGTCAGCCGATCGTTCTTTACGTAGCAGCGTTGGGCAATGTGGATGCCTCAATGGAGGAGGCGGCCAAGGTAGATGGAGCCAATAATTTCCAGGTGTTCTGGAATATTAAGTGGCCGTCTATCATGCCGACGACACTGTATGTGGCGGTTATTACCACCATCAACAGCTTCCAGTGTTTTGCGCTGATCCAGCTTCTGACCTCCGGCGGTCCGAATTACAGCACCAGTACGGTTATGTACCTGCTGTATGAGATCGCATTTAAGACCACCAAGGAGTTTGGTTATGCCAACGCCATGGGTGTGGTTCTGGCAATTGTAATTGCGCTGTTCAGTGCCTTGCAGTTTAAGGTCATGAATGGTGGAACATCAGAATAGGAGGGGCGAAAGATATGGGAAATAAAAAGAAAGCAATAAGTCCGTATTATGTGATTACACTTATCCTCCTGGCGGCTATGGCCGTGTTCTTTCTCTTTCCTCTGTACTGGATTATCACCGGTTCCGTGAAGGAGAAGAGCGACATTATTATAAAGTCCGGTGAAATGGTAAAGTGGTTTCCTACAACGATTACATGGGATAACTACAGCCGGCTCTTTAAGAGCGGGACGAAGCTTTTCGGCATAGGCATGCCGATGGCAATCCGCTGGCTGTTTAACAGTGTGTTCATCTCCGTAGTGGCGATGGGACTTACCTGTATTACCTCTTCTCTGGCGGGATACGCACTGGCGAAGAAACGTTTCTGGGGCAAGAGCCTGATCTTCGGTCTGTTCGTATGTGCCATGGCACTCCCGAAGCAGGTTATTCTGATTCCTTTGATGAGACAGATGTCAGCCATGGGATTTTTGAAATCTGTATGGGGCTCCATGTTTGCAGTAATCTTCCCGGTTGTCGGATGGCCATTCGGTGTATTCATGATGAAGCAGTTCTCTGAGAATATTCCGACCTCTCTTCTGGAAGCCTGCCGTATTGACGGGGCAGGAGAGCTGACAACCTTTGTGAATGTGGCATTTCCAATTATCAAACCTGGGTTTGGTGCGCTGGCGATCTTCACATTCATTAACTCCTGGAATGAATATCCGCTGCAGTTGGTTATGCTGACTCAGAATGAATCTAAGACCATTGCTTTAGGTATTGCCAGTAAGCTGAGCGAAATGTCCAACGATTTCGGATTAATTATGGCAGGTGCGGCTCTGGCTTCCGTTCCGATTATCATTGTGTTCCTCTGCTTCCAGAGATACTTTACGCAGGGAATTACGATGGGAGCGGTAAAAGGTTAAGTGTGCCGGAAACAAGCCGCACATTTATATCGGGTGCAGCTTTACGCTGTAAAAGGATTGCGTGTGGATTGAAATAAAACTTCTTCATATAATAAGGAGAGGCTGACCGGAATAAATTCGGCCGCCTCTTCTTTTTTTGACAGCAGAGTCAAACCAGACGGCAGAGTCCCGGGCTGGGAGGAAACAGTAACGGTCTGGAGGTTTGCTGTGTGGATTATACTAAATATATTGCCTGTTCTTTTCCGGGTGTGATAGAATAAAATAAGTATCAGGACGGAGAGGGAGGTGCGGTTTCCATGACAGAGAAAACATTCAGAAATAAAATATACTGGTTTACCTTCCTGTTCAGCGTGCTGGTTATCTGGGTCCACTCCTATAACGCCGTACTGTTCCTGGGAAATACCGGGGCGGCGGCCTCTCTGGTGCGGCTGGAGCGCTTCTTCGGCGACAAAATCGCTCAAATCGCGGTTCCCGGCTTCTTTATGATTTCTTCTTATCTCTTTTTCCGTGGGTATAAACCGGAGATTTTAATGCGCAAATGGAACTCCCGGATCAGGAGCGTTCTGGTTCCGTATATCGTGTGGAACAGTCTGTACTATTTCGGCTATGTGATCGGAAGCAGGCTTCCCTGTATTTCTGATGTGATCGGTAAGGGGAAGATTCCGTTTGGCCTTTTGGAAACGGTTGATGCGATTCTGAATTATACCTATAATTATGTGTTCTGGTATCTCTACCAGTTGATTCTTCTCATTCTCCTGGCTCCCCTCATCTATCTCGCGGTAAAACGGGTCTGGCCCGGAATCGTGTTTCTGGCGATCCTGCTGACAGGGGTCTATCTGGGGATCGATCTGCCGTTTCTGAACCTGGACGCGCTGTTTTACTACTCCTTTGCGGCCTTCGCGGCGGTACACGAAAAAGCGGTGGTGGAAGGCGTCTGGTCACGGAAACGCCTGATTGCGGGTCTGGTGCTTCTGGCGGCCGGCTGCATCTCCCTGCGGACGGATCTGCCCGGCAGCAGCCTGGGAGAGACCGCGTCGGTTACGGTGGTCTACCGGCTTCTGGTCCCGGTCGGCCTGTGGCTCATGGTGCCGGAGGAGAGGCTTTTCGAAGCCAGAGATTTTATGAAGAATAACTTTTTTTTATATGCGGTTCACTTTGCACTTGTCCGTCTGATCAACAAAACGGGAGCATTGCTGCTCCCGCCTGTACCAGTTCTTGCTTTTCTTCTGTTCTTTTTAATGCCTCTGTTCGCCGTTGTCATCAGCTGGCTGGCAAGCCGTCTGATCCGGCGCTTTGCGCCTGCCGTATGGAGGCTGTTAAACGGGGGTCGATGACCACCGGCCTGAGGCTCCGCACGGAAGTACAAGGCCGGTCCTGGTAACCGGAAGACCCACCTCCTCCGACTGAACGAAGCCGCCGTGTTTGCTGGCCACCTCGATGGACAGCATGTAGGTTAAGACGGCGGGAGCCAGTCCCGTGGTGTAGGAGTTGATGAGATAGAAGAGCGGATCATCCGAGAGAAGCTGGGCACAGAGCCTGACCAGCGGATGAATGGATTCCTCAATCTTCCAGATCTCCCCTTTAGGACCGCGGCCATAGGAGGGCGGATCCATAATGATTCCGTCATAGTGATTCCCGCGCCGGATTTCCCGCTCCACGAACTTGACACAGTCGTCCACGATCCAGCGGATAGGCGCCGATTCGAGACCGGAGGACCTGGCATTTTCCTTGGCCCAGCCCACCATGCCCTTGGAGGCGTCCACATGGGTGACCGAGGCGCCGGCGGCTGCGGCTGCCAGTGTGGCTCCGCCCGTGTAGGCAAACAGGTTTAAGACTCTGACTGGCCGTCCCGCCTCCCGGATCTTACTTCCGAACCAGTCCCAGTTGGCCGCCTGCTCCGGAAACAGTCCGGTATGTTTGAAACTGAAGGGCTTCAGCTGAAATGTCAGCTCCTTATATTGAATACTCCACTGCTGAGGCAGATCGAAGAATTCCCATTCTCCGCCCCCCTTAGCGCTGCGGTGGTAATGTCCATTCCTGTGTTTCCAGCCCTTCTCCGTCTTTGGGGTAGACCAGATGACCTGCGGGTCCGGGCGAACCAGCGTGTAGTTACCCCAACGCTCCAGTTTTTCTCCCTCTGAACAGTCTATCACTTCATAATCCTTCCAACCGTCTGCAATCCACATGCCACTTATCCCTGACCTTTCTGTATTTACCGTATAATGCGTTCTATGATTCTATGATTATACTGGATAAGGGGAAAAGCGTCAAGGGAACAGCGTTCTGAACGGCAGACGTTTTTTTACATAGTTACGGAGCGGTGCATTATCCATAATTTACGTAAAAATTGTAATAGAATTGAAAGATAATAATAGTTGAATAATTTCAGATAAATTGCTACAATGAATAGTGTAAAAAGGAGAATCCTGTAAGGAGTGACAATATGAAGAAAAAAGGTTTCGTTGTGCTGGCAGTTGCTGCGGTACTGACATTAGGAACTGCCACCATGAGCGCATGGGCAGCGGAGGGATGGGCGCAGTCCGGAAACACCTGGTCATACTATGATTCCAACGGATATAAAGTGACCAATGTGTGGAAAAAAGGCGCGGACAACTTATGGAGATATTTGAACGGCAATGGCGAGATGGCCGTCAATACATGGGTAGATAATACTTATTATATGGATTCTAACGGGATTCTGGTAACGGATAAGTGGATGAAGTTTCAGGAGTCCGGCAGCTCCGAGTATAAGTGGTATTACTTCGGAAGCAGCGGAAAAGCGATTATGGACAACTGGTCCAAGATTAATAATAAATGGTATTATTTCGATTCTAACGGTGAGATGCAGACCGGATGGGTTCTGGATAACATGTACTACTGTGGTACGGATGGAGTAATGAGGACAGGCTGGCAGAAGCTGTTTCCGCCGGACAGTGATTACGATCCGGACCGTATGTCTCCTGGAGACGAGGATGACGACGGAAAGCGCTGGTATTATTTCAGCGACAGCGGCAAAAAGTATATGCCGAAGGAAACCAGCGGAGACTACGGTACTTATAAGATTGACGGCGTAGCATACTGCTTCGATTCGGACGGCGCGCTTCAGACGGGCTGGAAGAACGTCGGGGTTGATAACGCAGATTATGACATTCAGAATTACAAGTATTACGATTCCAGCGGAAAGTTAAGGACCGGCTGGTATTCGATCGAACCGCCGGAGGATTTAAGCGGATACGAAGGTGATGTAGAATGGTTTTATTTTTCCAGCAACGGAACGCCAAAGGCGGGACCGAAGGAAGGAGAGGCCACAACACAGAACTTAACAAAGATCAACGGAAAGACGTATCTGTTCAATGACAGAGGGAATCCGGTCTACGGTCTTCAGAAGGTTCGGATTGGAAGTACTTCGGAGTATACCTCCTATTATTTTGGTGACAAGAAGACGAGTACCATGCAGAAGGGAAAGATCAAGGTTACCGAGGGCGACGGCGGTGAAGAGACGTATTACTTCAGCGACAGCGGCCGCGGCTATACCGGCGTTAAAGACGGATACCTCTATTACATGGGCAAGCTGCAGCGGGCGGAGGACGGCGTCAGATATGAGCCGATTACTATCCCGGCCGGAAACAGCTACACGACCTATGTGGTGAATGCATCGGGCAAGGTGGCTAAGAACACGACGGTCAAGAACGCGGACGGTGTGAAGTACAAGACGAGCAGCAGCGGATCGCTTACGAAGGTGGATGACGAAGACGCCTCCGGAAGCTACCGGGATCCGATTGAACCGGTTTGGAAAGAATAAAATTTTTAATAAGAATGACAGGGAAGCAGGATTGGAGCCGAAGGGATGGTTTCGATCCTGCTTTTGTATTCTTCGCTGCCTCCTCACAACGATTGTAAGACAGCTATTACTAATAGGAAGAAACACTGTAAAACCCCTCGAAAGCGGCAGATCAGCCATCAAATAAAAAAAATTAAGAAATAAAGAAAAAAATGCTTGCAATGTAAAAAAAAGTGTGCTATCCTGTAAAGGCTGTGGCATGATAGCTGTGAAGCGTGAGGTTGCTGCCCAAGAGGCAGGTTTTCCGTGGAGCGAATGTCAAGTTAGGAAACTGGCGACAAGTCACTGTACAATTAAAGAATTCTGTTTCAAAAAAACGGAAAATCAGTGTGGGGTCCTGGAGGACACACACGGGAACGTGTACAGTCACCGCTTGTCGTACTTCTACTAAGTGCGAAAAGGAGGCGACTTTTTTTATGGCAAGTCAAGTAATGAGAATCACATTAAAGGCGTACGATCATCAGTTAGTTGATCAGTCTGCAAGCAAAATCATCGACACTGTGAAAAAAACAGGATCACAGGTGAGCGGACCGGTGCCGTTACCAACGAAGAAAGAAGTGGTAACTATCTTACGTGCAGTTCACAAGTACAAAGATTCCAGAGAGCAGTTCGAGCAGAGAACGCACAAGAGACTCATCGATATCATTACACCAAGTCAGAAGACTGTGGACGCATTATCCAGACTGGAAATGCCGGCCGGTGTATACATTGATATCAAGATGAAGAACAAATAATTTTCTTCATCGCATCAATTAAGGTAATATCCTGAAGGGTTTAGATATAGAAGCAACACACCATTCCGCCGGACCTCGGTGAGAGGGACTCATAGTGTTCCACTTATATTGGACTGTTCTAGGATGATTGCAGAAGGGATCTTTAATCCCGGCAATCCGCTGTAGAATTAACAAACAGGAGGTAAAAACATGAAGAAGGGTATATTAGCTACCAAAGTCGGAATGACACAGATCTTCAATGAGGACGGAGTATTAACTCCAGTAACGGTTCTTTTAGCCGGCCCGTGTGTAGTAACACAGGTTAAGACAGCTGAGAACGATGGTTACAATGCAGTACAGGTTGGTTTTGTTGACAAGAGAGCAAAGCTTGTAAGCAAGCCACTTAAGGGCCATTTTGATAAGGCCGGTGTATCTTACAAGAGATACGTAAGAGAGTTCAAGTTCGAGAATGCTTCCGAGTATTCCGTTAAGGACGAAATCAAAGCAGACATCTTCGCTACAGGCGATAAGATCGACGTAACCGCAATCTCCAAAGGTAAAGGTTTCCAGGGTGCTATTAAGAGACACGGACAGTCCAGAGGACCTATGGCTCACGGTTCCAAGTTCCATCGTCATGCAGGTTCCAACGGTTCCTGTTCTGACCCGAGCAAGGTATTCAAAGGCAAAAAGATGCCTGGACAGATGGGTAACAAGCGTGTAACTATCCAGAATCTCGAGATCGTTAAGATCGACGCAGAGAACAACTTAATTCTGGTTAAGGGCGCTGTACCAGGACCGAAGAAGTCCTTAGTAACAATCAAGGAAACAGTAAAAGCAGCAGTTTAATGCTTTTATAAGAAAGGAGGAACACACAGATGGCAAACGTATCTGTTTACAATATGGAAGGTAATGAAGTTGGCACATTAGAGTTAAACGATGCTGTGTTTGGTGTGAATGTAAACGAGCACCTTGTACACTTAGCAGTTGTCAGCCAGCTTGCTAATAAGCGCCAGGGCACACAGAAAGCGAAAACTCGCTCTGAAGTATCCGGCGGCGGAAGAAAACCGTGGAAGCAGAAAGGAACCGGTCATGCAAGACAGGGTTCAACAAGATCTCCACAGTGGACAGGCGGCGGAGTAGTATTTGCTCCAACACCAAGAGATTACACGATCAAACTGAACAAGAAGGAAAGAAAGCTTGCGTTAAAGTCTGCCCTTACAAGCAGAGTGAACGAGAACAAGTTCATCGTTGTTGACGAGTTAAAGTTTGACGAAATCAAGACAAAGAAGTTCCAGAACGTATTGAATAATTTAAAGGTATCCAGAGCACTTGTTGTTGTTGGCGATGACAGCGCAAACGCAGTGAAGTCCGCAAGGAATATTCCGGCTGTTAAGACTGCTTTTGTTAACACGATCAATGTATACGATATCTTAAAGTATAACACAGTTGTTGCTACCAAGACTGCTGTTGCAGCAATCGAGGAGGTGTACGCATAATGGCAGATATTAAATATTTTGACGTAATCCAGAAGCCGATCGTAACCGAGAAGAGCATGAACGCTATGGCGTCCAAGAAATATACTTTCACTGTTCATCCGGATGCAAACAAGGCCATGATCAAAGAAGCTGTCGAGAAGATGTTCCCGGGAACCAAGGTTGCCAGCGTGAACACCATGAACTTAGAAGGAAAGACCAAGAGAAGAGGAATGACCTTCGGTAAGACAGCTAAGACGAAGAAAGCGATCGTTCAGCTTACTGCTGACAGCAAGGATATCGAAATCTTCGAAGGACTGTAGGATATTCGCCGTTACGGCAGTATTGGTCCTAAACTATGTGATGAACATTATATCACGATAAAATGAAACGCCAGGCGGCGTTGAAGCATTTGCGGGCCATGATAACAGAGGCTCATGTATAAGTGCTTTTAGCAAGAAAGGAGAGTTACAACATGGGAATCAAAAAGTATAACCCATATACCCCTTCCAGAAGACATATGACTGGTTCTGATTTCAGCGAGATTACAAAGACAACTCCAGAGAAGTCCTTAATCAGCGCTACAATGAACAAGCAGGCTGGTCGTAACAATCAGGGTAAGATCACTGTTAGACATCGCGGCGGCGGTGCTAAGAGAAAATATAGAATCATCGATTTCAAGAGAAACTCCAAAGATGGTATTCCGGCAACTGTAATCGGCATCGAGTACGATCCGAATAGAACTGCTAACATCGCTTTAATCTGCTACGCAGATGGTACAAAGTCTTATATCCTCGCGCCGGCTGGATTGACAGACGGCATGAAGATCATGAGCGGCGAGAATGCAGAGGCAAGAATTGGTAACTGTTTACCATTAGGCCAGATCCCGGTTGGTACACAGGTACACAACATCGAACTTTATCCGGGCAAGGGCGGTCAGCTGGTTCGTTCCGCTGGAAACTCTGCTCAGTTAATGGCTAAAGAAGGCAAATATGCAACCTTAAGATTACCTTCAGGCGAGATGAGAATGGTTCCGATCAACTGCAGAGCTACAATCGGCGTTGTAGGCAACGGAGATCACTCCCTTATCAACATTGGTAAAGCTGGTAGAAAGCGCCATATGGGCTTCAGACCTACTGTACGTGGTTCCGTTATGAACCCGAACGACCATCCACACGGTGGTGGTGAAGGAAAGACCGGTATCGGCCGTCCAGGTCCGTGTACACCATGGGGCAAACCTGCTCTTGGTTTAAAGACCAGAAAGAAAAACAAGCAGTCTAACAAGTTAATCGTTAGAAGAAGAGATGGAAAGACCATTAAATAATTGAAGGAGGTTAGAACCTATGGCTCGCTCACTGAAAAAAGGACCATTCGCGGATGCGTCTTTACTGAAAAAAATTGATGCTATGAACACAGCAGGACAGCATCAGGTAATTAAGACCTGGTCCCGTCGTTCTACCATCTTCCCACAGATGGTTGGACATACAATTGCAGTTCATGATGGAAGAAAACATGTGCCGGTATATGTTACAGAAGATATGGTTGGACATAAACTCGGTGAATTCGTTGCAACCAGAACCTACAGAGGTCATGGAAAAGACGAGAAGAAATCCGGACGTAAATAATAGATTGATTAGTTGAAAGGAGGCTTCACCAATGGCTAAGGGACATAGAACCCAAATTAAGAGAGAAAGAAATGCTCAGAAGGACACAAGACCGTCAGCAAAGTTATCTTATGCCAGAGTTTCTGTTCAGAAGGCATGCTTCGTATTAGACGCCATCAGAGGCAAAGATGCACAGGCAGCACTTGGTATTGTAACTTACAATCCCAGATATGCTTCTACTTTAATAGAAAAGTTATTAAAATCAGCGATTGCGAATGCTGAGAATAACAACGGTATGGATCCGTCCAAACTTTACGTAGAAGAATGCTACGCAAACAAAGGACCGACAATGAAGAGAGTAAAACCGAGGGCACAGGGCCGCGCTTATAGAATCGAGAAGAGAATGAGCCACATCACCATCGTGCTTAATGAAAGATAAGGAGGCAAATAATGGGACAGAAAGTTAATCCACACGGCTTAAGAGTCGGTGTTATTAAAGACTGGGATTCCAAGTGGTATGCAGAAGCTGACTTTGCAGACAATTTAGTAGAAGACTACAAGATCAGAACATACCTGAAGAAGAGATTATACAGTGCCGGCGTATCTGATATCGAGATTGAAAGAGCGTCTGACCGTGTTAAAATTATTATCCACACTGCAAAACCGGGTGTCGTTATCGGTAAGGGTGGTTCTGAAATTGAGAAGTTAAAAGCAGAAGTTCAGAAGATGACAGATAAGAAATTATTTGTTGACATCAAAGAAGTTAAGAGACCTGACAAAGACGCTCAGTTAGTAGCTGAATCCATCGCACAGCAGTTAGAGAACCGTGTTTCCTTCCGTCGTGCCATGAAGTCCACCATGGGCCGTTCCATGAAGGCTGGCGTTAAGGGTATCAAGACTGCAGTTGCAGGACGTCTTGGCGGCGCTGATATGGCTCGTACAGAGTTCTACAGCGAGGGAACCATTCCGTTACAGACATTAAGAGCAGATATTGACTATGGTTTCGCTGAAGCAGATACTACCTACGGCAAAGTTGGCGTTAAGGTATGGATCTACAAAGGCGAGATACTTCCAACTAAAGGAAATAGGGAAGGGAGCGATAAATAATGTTAATGCCTAAGAGAGTTAAACGTCGTAAACAGTTCCGTGGTTCCATGGCTGGTAAGGCTTTAAGAGGCAATACAATCAGCAATGGTGAATACGGTTTAGTCGCTTTAGAGCCATGTTGGATCAAATCGAACCAGATCGAGGCAGCCCGTGTTGCCATGACCCGTTACATCAAGCGTGGTGGTAAAGTCTGGATCAAGATTTTCCCGGATAAACCTGTAACAGCAAAGCCAGCAGAAACCCGTATGGGTTCCGGTAAGGGCGCTCTGGAATACTGGGTAGCAGTAGTTAAACCAGGCCGTGTATTATTTGAAATCGCTGGAGTACCTGAAGAAACAGCTCGTGAAGCTTTACGTCTTGCTATGCACAAGTTACCATGCAGATGTAAGATTGCTGCTAAAGCGGATTTAGAAGGCGGTGATAACAGTGAAAATTAATAAATATGTAGAAGAATTAAAGGCAAAATCAGTCACAGAACTGAACGAAGAATTAGTAGCTGCGAAGAAGGAACTCTTTAACTTAAGATTCCAGAACGCAACGAATCAGCTGGATAACACCAGTAGAATCAAAGAAGTTCGTAAGAACATTGCCAGAATCCAGACTGTTATGACAGAAAAGGCTAAACTGGCTTAAGCAGATATTTTTCATCTCAGTATGACACACACGACCGTGTGTAACATTGAAAGGAGTAACGTAGCGTGGAAAGAAATTTAAGAAAAACCCGTACGGGCAAGGTAGTCAGCAATAAGATGGATAAGACTATTGTTGTGGCTATCGTAGACCATGTAAAACATCCTTTATACGGCAAGATCGTAAAGAGAACGTATAAATTAAAAGCTCATGACGAAAACAACGAATGCAACATGGGCGATACAGTAAAAGTAATGGAAACAAGACCGCTGTCCAAGGACAAGAGATGGAGACTTGTTGAGATTATCGAGAAAGCGAAATAAATTATTTCCAGGAAGGAGTAACAGGCATGATTCAGCAGGAGACCAGGTTAAAGGTTGCCGACAATACCGGTGCGAAAGAATTACTGTGTATCCGTGTTATGGGCGGCTCTACAAGAAGATATGCTAATATTGGTGATATTATCGTCGCTACCGTTAAGGATGCAACACCAGGCGGTGTTGTAAAGAAAGGTGACGTAGTAAAGGCCGTTGTTGTGCGTACTGTAAAAGGTGCCCGCCGCAAAGACGGTTCTTATATCAGGTTCGATGAGAACGCTGCAGTAATAATCAAAGATGACAAGACTCCGAGAGGAACTCGTATCTTTGGACCGGTTGCAAGAGAATTAAGAGAGAAACAGTTCATGAAGATTGTTTCTTTAGCTCCAGAAGTATTATAGGGAGGTGTCGACTGTGCATAAAATTAAGAGAGATGACCTGGTAAAGGTTATCGCAGGAAAAGATAGAGATAAACAGGGCAAAGTTCTTCATGTAGATACAAAGAACAACAAAGTTCTGGTTGAAGGCTGCAACATGATTACAAAGCATGTAAAGCCAGGCCCTGGCAACCCACAGGGTGGTATTGTTCAGAAAGAAGCTGCGCTTGATATCTCCAACGTAATGCTTGTTGTAGACGGAAAAGCAACCAGAGTCGGCTTCGAAGTAAAAGACGGCAAAAAAGTCCGTGTTGCCAAAACAACCGGAAAAGCGATTGACTAATTCGGAGAGGAGGAATAAAAATTGGCTAGATTAAAAGAAACATATCAGAGCGAAATCGTAGAAGCTATGATTAAGAAATTCGGTTATAAGAATATCATGGAAGTGCCGAAGTTAGATAAGATCGTCATCAACATGGGTGTTGGCGAAGCAAAGGAAAATGCCAAGGTTTTAGACTCTGCAGTCAGAGACTTAGAAATCATCTCCGGACAGAAGGCAGTTTTAACAAAGGCAAAGAAATCTATTGCTAACTTCAAGCTCAGAGAAGGCATGCCAATCGGCTGTAAGGTTACATTACGCGGTGAGAGAATGTATGAGTTTGCAGATCGTCTGATCAACCTTGCATTACCTCGTGTACGTGACTTCAGGGGTGTTAATCCTAACGCTTTTGACGGCAGAGGAAACTATGCCCTTGGTATCAAGGAACAGCTTATTTTCCCTGAAATTGAGTACGATAAAGTTGACAAGGTCAGAGGTATGGACATTATTTTCGTTACTACCGCTAAGACCGATGAAGAAGCCCGTGAACTTTTGACATTATTCAATATGCCATTTGCAAAATAACAGGAGGAATATTCCATGGCAAAGACTTCAATGAAGATTAAACAGCAGAGACCTGCAAAATTCTCCAGCAGAGAATACAACCGTTGCAGAATCTGTGGACGTCCACATGCTTATTTAAGAAAATACGGTATCTGCAGAATCTGCTTCCGTGAATTAGCATACAAGGGTCAGATCCCAGGCGTTAAGAAAGCAAGCTGGTAAAATAAGGAAGGAGGCAATTCAAAATGACAATGAGCGATCCAATCGCAGATATGCTTACAAGAATTCGTAATGCAAATACTGCCAAACACGATACAGTAGATGTACCTTCATCCAAGATGAAATTAGCTATTGCTGATATCCTTGTAAAAGAGGGCTACATTAAGAAATATGATCTCGTAGAAGACGGTGCATTCCAGACAATCAGAATCACCTTAAAATACGGCAAAGATAAGAACGAAAAAATCATCACAGGTATCAAGAGAATCTCCAAGCCTGGTTTACGTGTATACGCAAACAAGGAAGAGTTACCGAAGGTTCTGGGTGGTTTAGGAACAGCTATCATCTCCACCAACCAGGGCGTTGTAACCGACAAGGAAGCACGCGAACTCGGCGTAGGCGGAGAAGTGCTGGCATTTGTTTGGTAATTTAAGAACTACTGAAAACAGAAGAGGCGCAGACGCTTTTTCCGAAAATTTAAGGAGGTACACGGCATGTCACGTATAGGAAGAATGCCTATCGCGATTCCGGCAGGCGTTACTGTCACAATCGCAGAAAATAATAAAGTGACTGTAAAAGGTCCAAAGGGAACTCTGGAAAGAGTATTACCGGCTGAGATGTCCATCAAAGAAGAAGATGGCCAGATCATCGTTACAAGACCCAGTGATTTAAAGAAGATGAAATCTTTACACGGTCTGACAAGAACACTGATCAACAACATGATCGTTGGCGTAACCGCTGGTTACGAGAAGAAACTGGAAATCAATGGTGTAGGTTACAGAGCTCAGAAGCAGGGTAAGAAGCTTGTTCTTTCCCTCGGTTATTCTCATCCGGTTGAGATGGAAGATCCGGAAGGTCTGGAATCCACAATGGAAGGCCAGAACGTCATCATTGTAAAAGGTATCGATAAAGAAAAAGTAGGCCAGTACGCTGCTGAAATCAGAGACAAGAGAAGACCTGAGCCGTATAAGGGCAAAGGTATCAAATATGCTGATGAAGTTATCAGACGTAAAGTTGGTAAGACTGGTAAGAAATAATTTAAGGAGAGTGTAAAAATGGTTAGCAAACAGTCAAGAAGCGAAGTTCGCGTGAAGAAGCACACCAGATTACGTAATCGTTTTGCAGGCACTGCAGAAAGACCGCGTTTAGCTGTGTTCAGAAGTAATAATCATATGTATGCTCAAATTATTGACGATACAGTTGGTAAAACTTTAGTCTCAGCTTCTACAGTTGATAAGGAAGTAAAGGCTGAATTAGAGAAAACTAACAACGTTGATGCTGCAGCATATGTAGGTACAGTAGTTGCCAAGAGGGCTCTCGAAAAGGGAATCAAGGAAGTTGTATTTGACAGAGGCGGCTTCATATATCAGGGCAAGATTCAGGCATTAGCAGACGCAGCCAGAGAAGCTGGTCTGGAATTCTAGTAGAGAGGAGAATAGGGCGTTGAAACATACAATTATTGATGCAAGTCAGTTAGAATTAAACGACAAAGTAGTTGCTATCAAGCGAGTATCGAAAACCGTAAAAGGCGGACGTACTATGAGATTCTCTGCTTTAGTAGTCGTAGGCGATGGCAATGGCCACGTAGGTGCGGGCCTTGGCAAAGCAGGCGAAGTTCCGGAAGCAATCCGTAAGGGTAAAGAGGCTGCAGTTAAGAATATGGTAACTGTACCGATTGACGAGAACAACAGTATTCCTCATGATTTAATCGGAAAATTCGGAAGCGCAGCTGTACTTCTTAAGAGAGCTCCGGAAGGTACCGGTATCATCGCAGGCGGTCCTGCCCGTGCAGTAGTGGAGCTTGCGGGAATTAAGAATATCCGTACAAAATCTTTAGGATCCAACAACAAGACAAACGTAGTTTTGGCTACAATCGAAGGATTGACTCAGATAAAGACTCCTGAGGAAGTTGCAAAGCTTCGCGGCAAATCTGTAGAAGAGATTTTAGGCTAAGGAGGATAAGAAAATGGCAGATAAATTAAAAATCACATTGGTGAAATCCCCGATCGGCGCAGTTCCGAAGCAGAAAGCAACCGTTGAAGCTTTAGGCTTAAAGAAGCTTCATAAGACAGTTGAGATGCCGGATAACGGTGCTGTAAGAGGCATGATCCAGAACGTTAGACATTTAGTAAAAGTTGAAGAAATTTAAGGAAAACAGTAAGGAGGTGCAAACGATGGAATTATCAAATTTACAGCCTGCATTAGGATCCAAACACAGCGATAGCTTCAGAAGAGGCCGTGGCCATGGTTCAGGAAACGGTAAGACTGCAGGTAAGGGCCATAAAGGACAGAAAGCTCGTTCTGGTGCTCCGAGACCAGGGTTTGAAGGCGGTCAGATGCCTTTATACAGACGTATTCCGAAGAGAGGCTTCACAAACAGAAATACCAAGACTATCATTGGAATCAATGTTAGTGCTTTAGAGCAGTTCGAAAACGATACTGTTGTTACAGTTGAGACTCTGTTGGAGAGCGGCATTGTTAAGAATCCGCGCGATGGTGTTAAGATCCTTGGAAACGGAGAATTAACCAAAAAGCTTACAGTAAAGGTAGATGCTTTCAGCGAAGGCGCTAAGACCAAAATCGAGGCTTTAGGTGGAACCTGCGAGGTGAACTAATATGTTAAAAACGCTCCGTAATGCATTCAAGATCAAGGACATCAGAAAGAAACTTCTGTATACGTTCGCGATGCTGGTGGTTATTAGAATTGGCTCACAGCTGCCGATTCCTGGAGTAGAAACAGCATTTTTCAAAGATTTTTTCGCTCAGCAGAATAACGATGCGTTCGGATTTTTTAACGCCATGACAGGTAGCTCCTTTACCAATATGTCCGTGTTCGCGCTGAGTATTACCCCGTACATCACTTCTTCCATTATCATGCAGCTTCTGACCATTGCGATTCCGAAGCTGGAAGAGATGCAGAGAGATGGTGAAGACGGCAGAAAAAAGATAGCAGAATACACCCGTTACGTAACAGTTGCTCTGGCTTTAATTGAATCCATTGCTATGGCAGTTGGATTTGGCGGCCAGGGACTGTTAAGCGAGTTCAACGCAATCAGCGTCATTATCGCCGTAGTTACTATGACTGCAGGTAGTGCGCTTCTGATGTGGATTGGTGAGCGTATCACTGAGAATGGTGTGGGAAATGGTATCTCCATCGTCCTGTTATTTAACATCATTTCCAGTTTGCCCTCTGACGCATCTACACTTTATACCAGATTCATGTCTGGCAAGTCGGTTGCAGTGTCAGCGGTAGCCGCCATCATCATCGTGGCCATCGTGATTGCAATCGTGGTATTTGTCGTTGTCCTTCAGGATGGCGAGAGAAGAATTCCAGTCCAGTATTCCAAAAAGATGCAGGGACGTAAGATGGTTGGCGGCCAGTCCTCCAACATCCCGTTAAAAGTAAATACAGCCGGTGTTATCCCGGTTATCTTTGCTTCCTCCATCATGTCATTCCCGGTAGTTATCGCCCAGTTCTTCGGCAGCCGGATCAACTATGACAGCATTGGCGGACATATCCTTCTGATGCTGAATTCTTCTAACTGGTTCAAGCCGGAGCGTCCGGTCTATTCGATCGGTATGGTGGTTTATATCGCCCTGATCATCGTGTTTGCTTACTTCTACACATCGATTACCTTTAATCCGCTGGAAGTAGCGAACAACATGAAGAAGTCAGGCGGCTTTATCCCGGGTATCCGCCCAGGCAAGCCAACCAGCGATTACCTCAATTCCATTTTGAACTACGTAGTATTTATCGGTGCATGTGGTCTGACGATTGTATGTATTATCCCGATTATGGTATCCGGCCTCTTCAATGTAAGCCGCCTGTCATTTGGTGGTACATCCTTAATCATCATTGTCAGCGTTGTCTTAGAGACAATCAAGGCAATCGAATCTCAGATGCTTGTACGTTATTATAAGGGATTTTTGAATGACTAATGGACAAATCCAAGAGGAACACATTATGGCGTGTTTCTCTTGGTCTTTGTGCTATATGAACATATTGCAGGGAGGGACTGCTGATGAAGATTATCATGTTAGGTGCCCCAGGTGCCGGTAAAGGTACCCAGGCAAAGAAGATTGCTGAGAAGTATCAGATTCCACACATTTCCACAGGCGATATTTTCCGTTTCAACATCAAAGAGGGAACCGAGCTTGGAATGAAGGCAAAGGCATATATGGATCAGGGCGGCTTAGTACCGGATGAGCTGACGATCGGCATGCTGATGGACCGCATTCAGAAGGAAGACTGTCAGAATGGTTACGTATTAGACGGTTTCCCAAGGACGATTCCGCAGGCGGAGAGCCTTACGAACGCTCTTAATGAGAGAGGACAGAAGATCGACTACGCCGTGAATGTGGATGTTCCGGACGAGAATATCGTGAATCGTATGTCAGGACGCCGCGCCTGCTTAAGCTGCGGTGCTACATATCATATTGTCTATAAACCCAGCAAAGTGGAAGGCATCTGTGATGTCTGCGGTGATAAGCTTGTCTTAAGAGATGACGATAAGCCGGAAACCGTTAAGAAGCGTCTGTCCGTGTATCATGATCAGACACAGCCTCTGATTGACTATTATAAGGAAGCCGGCGTACTGGCAAATGTTGACGGAACACAGGATATGGAAAAAGTGTTCTCCGATATTGTCGCTGTTCTGGGAGCGTAATGTATGTCAGTTACGATTAAATCTGCAAGAGAAATAGAACTTATGAGAGAGGCCGGGAAAATCCTCGCGAAGACCCACGAGGAGCTGGCGAAAGCCTTAAAGCCCGGTATGACAACCTGGGATATCGACCATTTGGGAGAAGAGATCATCAGAAGCTACGGCTGCATCCCTTCCTTTAAAAATTACAACGGCTATCCGGCTTCTATCTGTGTATCGGTGAACGACGAGGTGGTTCACGGAATTCCCAGCAGGAAGCATTTCATAGAGGAAGGCGACATTGTGAGCCTGGATGCCGGCGTGATCTACAAGGGATACCATTCCGATGCGGCAAGGACGTACGGGATCGGTGAAATCTCCCCCGAAGCAGGCAGACTCATCGAGGTGACAAAACAAAGTTTCTTTGAAGGGATTAAATTTGCAAAAGCTGGCAATCATCTGAATGATATATCTTCTGCGATCCAGGCCTATGCGGAAAGCTTTGGCTTTGGCGTGGTACGGGATCTGGTAGGACATGGAATCGGAAGTCATCTCCATGAAGACCCGGAGGTGCCCAATTTCGCCGGAAGGCGGCGCGGCCTAAAACTGAGGCCAGGCATGACACTCGCCATTGAACCGATGATTAATGCGGGAACGCCGGAAGTGGTATGGCTCGATGATGACTGGACGGTTGTAACAGAGGACGGAGCGTTATCAGCCCACTATGAGAATACGGTCCTGATTACAGAAGGCGAACCGGAGCTTCTAAGCCTGGTTTCGGAAGCCCATTAGGGAATTTGAGTGAGGACAGTATGGAGATCACGACAGGAACGATTGTAAAAAGCCTGGCCGGACACGATAAAGAAGAGGTTTTCTTCATATTAAGAGAAGAAGGCGAATATGTTTATCTGGTGGACGGAAAATACCGGACGCTCGACAAGCCGAAGAAGAAAAACAGAAAGCATGTGGAGACTGTTTCCTGCGAAATGGACGGTCCGGGTAAAAAGATCAGGGAAAACCAGAGAGTCACCGATGAAGAGATCGCTCGTTTCATCAAATGTATCAAAAGATTCTTGAGAGTATAAAGTTTTCAATAAAAGAATAGCTTTTTCGAATGGAGTTATGGTATCTTTAAGTTTCCAGACTTAAGAAAGATACAAGCCACCGAAAAAGCTATTCCGTGTATGAGTTTACCATACTTTTTCGTGGCTGACCATACGATTATGATAAATTATATTGATAAAGTTTTATGCTATTTTGAATCATGCTTCTCACGTAAAGCCGCTTTCCGTTGGTTTGTTACTATTACCGTCGGGCTTATGCTGCGTTCCGACAAACTTGGTGTCACCTCGGTTATTCGTGACCTGGCTCTCTGCCCGGACTGTTACCTTTCCATGCTTCACTTTTTCCGGGCTTCCTCCTGGTCCCTAGATGAGATACGCCTGCGTTGGTTCTCTTGCGTCAGGGAGTACGCTCCCCTCTATCAGGAAGGGGATTTCCACGTCCTGGTCGGGGACGGGGTCAAGCAGTCTAAGGAAGGACGCCGGATGCCCGGGGTTAAAAAGCTCTTTCAGGAATCTGAAAATTCCGCAAAACCCAAGTACATCCATGGACATATGTTTGGCGGCCTTGGCATCCTGGCAGGCCGCATCCACAGTTGGGCCTGCATCCCTTTGGGTATCCGGCTCCATGACGGCCTTCAGGGTGCCAGTGAGTGGGCAGGCGCATCGGTTTCCAGTTCCTCCCACGTTGTCCAGATGGTGGAGGATGCGTACCGTGCCTGTGAAGTCTTTGGGGATTGCCTGCTTCTTCTGGACCGGTATTTCCTCACAGTGCCCGCGCTGGTAAAACTGGAATGCCTGAACCGCGGCACAGCGGCCCGCATGGAAATCATCACTAAGGCAAAAAAATCCTGTACCGCGTTTGAAAAACCGGCCCCCCGCAAACCAGGCAGGGGACGGCCGCCAAAAAAGGGGGCAGCCGTCCACCTGAAGGAACTGTTTATTTCCCATAAAGATCAGTTCCGGGAAACAAAAATGGAACTTTATGGGAAACAGGAAACTATACGCTACTACAGCATTGACCTGCTTTGGGGGCAAAAACTGTACCAGGAGCTGCGGTTTGTGCTGGTGGAAATGGGAGGAGTCCAAAGCATACTGGCCAGCACCAGCCTGAACCTGGATCCGCTGGCAATCATCCGTCTTTACAGCTATCGGTTCCGGATCGAATGTATGTTCAGGGAGTTAAAACAGCAAACAGGGGCATTTTGCTACCATTTCTGGTCAAAGTATATGCCAAAGCTGAGCTACTACAGGAAAAAAGAGGAACCAGCCCCCTTGGATCAAGTTGAAAGTGAGAAGGCCCGTAAAAGAATCCTGGGAGCGGTACGCGCCACTGAAATGCATATCGCCTTGTCCTGCATAGCAATGGGGATCCTTCAGAGTCTTTCCATCCTCTTTATGGGGAAGATCAAATCCAATCAGCTCCGTTACCAGAGAACCCCTTCAAGGGACCGTGTATCGGAAGGTGCCCTCATGCAATATTTCCGAAAACATTTTTTCCGCCTTATAGGGCAAACGCCGGAATTGCGTATAACGCGAATAATTCAAGAACAACAGGATGAGTCAGGAATCTACTGGGATTCACTGGCTTCTTAGTGGTACAAACTTTATACTCTCAAGAAAAGATTAAAGTAGTGAGTAAAGACACAGGTTGTCAGGAGGTAAGATTTTATGTCGAAAGCAGATGTTATTGAAATTGAAGGAACCGTTGTTGAAAAGCTTCCGAACGCCATGTTCCAGGTAGAACTGGAGAACGGCCATCAGGTGCTTGCACACATCAGCGGAAAACTTCGTATGAACTATATCCGTATTTTACCGGGTGATAAGGTAACCATTGAGTTATCCCCTTACGATTTGTCTAAGGGAAGAATTATCTGGAGAGATAAATAAAAGTAAAAACAAGGAAAAAATGCTTGCATTCGTATATGGAAAGTGTTATAATGCTATAGCGACTTTGTTGAAATACCGGGTGTATTATGCCCAAACGGCAGCACTGGTTGGTTTTATATAAAACACATTGCGGGTATACCTGGATGTCCTCATTTTGGGGACGCATAACGGAAAGGAGAATTGCTGTGAAGGTTAGATCATCAGTCAAACCGATTTGCGAAAAATGCAAAATCATTAAGAGAAAAGGCAGTATCAGAGTAATCTGTGAAAATCCTAAGCATAAGCAGAGACAAGGTTAAAAATTATTAATGGAGGTGTACTACACAAATGGCTCGTATTTCAGGTGTTGATTTACCAAGAGAAAAACGTGTTGAGATCGGCTTAACTTATGTCTACGGTATCGGTAGAACAAGTGCAAACCGCATTCTTAAAGAAGCTGGCGTTAATCCTGACACTCGTGTTAAGGACTTAACCGATGACGAAGTAAAGAGAATATCAGTTGTAATTGCTGACAGTCAGACTGTTGAAGGTGATTTACGTAGAGAGATCGCTATGAACATCAAGAGACTTCAGGAAATTGGCTGCTATCGTGGAATTCGTCACAGAAAGAGCCTGCCGGTTCGTGGTCAGAAGACAAAGACCAATGCAAGAACTCGCAAGGGCCCGAGAAAGACCGTAGCAAACAAGAAGAAATAAGCATTAAACTTAATGAAACTAAAACAGTGAATCACGTTACATGTTTTAAAAACAGGAATAACAGGATTCAAGAAATGAAGAAAGTAGGTTAGTTTAAAATGGCTAAAAAAGTGTCCACTACTAAAAAAGTGACAAAAAAGCGCGTAAAGAAAAACGTTGAACGCGGACAAGCACATATCCAGTCATCTTTTAATAACACAATCGTGACGTTAACAGATACTCAGGGTAATGCCTTATCTTGGGCAAGTGCTGGTGGTCTGGGATTTAGAGGTTCAAGAAAATCTACTCCATATGCAGCTCAGATGGCGGCAGAAACTGCTACTAAAGCAGCTCTTGTACATGGTTTAAAATCAGTAGACGTTATGGTAAAGGGTCCTGGTTCAGGCCGTGAAGCAGCTATTCGTGCACTTCAGGCATGCGGTTTAGAAGTAACCAGTATCAAGGATGTTACTCCGGTTCCACATAACGGATGTCGTCCGCCAAAACGTAGAAGAGTCTAATTAGGAGGTAATTACAGTGGCAGTAGATAGAGTTCCTGTTCTTAAAAGATGTAGATCCCTTGGTCTTGATCCAATCTATTTAGGAATAGATAAAAAATCCAACAGAGAATTAAAAAGAGCTAACAGAAAGATGAGTGAGTACGGCCTTCAGTTAAGAGAAAAGCAGAAAGCCAAATTCATCTACGGCGTTCTTGAGAAACCGTTCCGTAACTACTATGCAAAGGCTGAAAAGATGAATGGTATGGTCGGTGAAAACCTGATGATCCTTCTGGAAAGAAGACTTGACAACGTAGTGTTCCGTATGGGCTTTGGAAGAACAAGAAGAGAGACCAGACAGATGGTTGACCATAAGAGCATCTTAGTAAACGGCAAGTGTGTAAACATTCCGTCTTACTTAGTTAAAGCTGGCGACGTAATCGAAGTAAAAGAGAAATGCAAAGGAAACGCCAGATTTAAAGATGTAGTAGAGACCACAGCAGGACGTTTAACTCCGGCCTGGGTTGACGTTGACCATGAGAATTTACGTGGTACTGTTAAAGAGTTACCAACAAGAGATGAGATTGATGTTCCAGTGAATGAAATGCTTATCGTCGAGTTGTACTCCAAATAATTGAAAGTCTGTTAAAGAGAAACAACAACTTTCGCCCGGAGTATGGGAAACTGTACTCCGGGCAAGGATTTGAGTATAAGACCCTCGATACAAATTACCCAAAAGGAGGGGCTATTAGTGTTCGATTTTGAAAAACCAAACATTGAGATTGCTGAAATCTCTGAGGACAAGAAATATGGCAAGTTTGTAGTTGAACCGCTTGAAAGAGGTTACGGTACGACTTTAGGCAATTCCTTGAGAAGAATCATGCTTTCTTCTTTACCGGGAGCCGCAGTCAGTCAGGTAAAAATCGACGGCGTTTTGCATGAATTCAGTTCTATCCCAGGCGTTAAAGAGGATGTAACTGAGATCATTATGAACATCAAAAGCTTAGCAATCAAAAATAACAGCGACACCAATGAAGCAAAGGTTGCATACATCGAGTTTGAAGGCGAAGGTGTGGTAACGGCTGCTGACATTCAGGCGGACCCGGATATTGAAATCATGAATCCGGACCAGGTGATCGCGACACTCAGCGGCGGCACAGACAGTAAGTTCTACATGGAGCTGACTATCACAAAGGGCCGCGGCTATGTAAGCGCAGACAAAAACAAGAGTGAAGATTTACCGATTGGCGTGATTGCCGTTGATTCCATCTATACACCAGTAGAGCGCGTCAACATGACGGTACAGAACACCCGAGTAGGTCAGGTTACCGATTTCGATAAGCTGACATTAGATGTATTTACAAACGGAACACTGGCACCAGACGAGGCAGTCAGCCTTGCTGCGAAGGTGTTAAGTGAACATTTAAATCTGTTCATCGACTTATCCGAGAATGCCAAGACTGCAGAAGTCATGGTAGAGAAAGAGGATAATGAGAAAGAAAAGGTTCTGGAGATGAATATCGACGAACTGGAACTTTCCGTACGTTCATACAACTGTTTAAAGAGAGCCGGAATCAATACAGTAGAAGAGCTGTGCAACAGAACTTCTGAGGATATGATGAAGGTTCGTAACTTAGGCCGCAAGTCTTTAGAAGAAGTGCTGGCAAAGTTAAAGGAGTTAGGCTTACAGCTTAACCCGAGTGATGACGCGAACAGCTAATTACTCGTTACAGGAATTTATGGAGATTAAGCGCAGGATGCAGTAAGACCGAAGAAGCATGCGCCGGCGTTCCACAAATGGAGGGAAATAAGACATGGCAGGATATAGAAAGCTGGGAAGAACTTCCAGCCAGAGAAAAGCACTGATCAGAAGCCAGGTAACAGCATTATTACACAATGGCAAGATCGTTACAACAGAAGCGAGAGCAAAAGAGATCCGTAAAGTAGCAGAAGGACTGATTGCTCTGGCCGTAAAAGAGAAAGACAATTTCGAAACCGTTAAAGTAACCGCTAAGGTTGCCCGCAAGGACAAAGACGGCAAGAGAGTCAAAGAAGTGGTGAACGGCAAGAAAGTTACCGTATACGACGAAGTAGAAAAAGAAATCAAGAAGGATCTTCCTTCCAGACTTCACGCAAGAAGACAGATGTTAAAGGTACTGTACGATGTAACAGAAGTACCGCAGGCAGCTGCTGGAAAGAAGAAAAATACAAAGAGCGTAGATCTCCCGAAGAAATTATTTGAGGAAATCGCACCGAAGTATGTATCCCGAAATGGTGGATATACAAGAATCGTAAAGATTGGCCAGCGTAAAGGCGATGCAGCGATGGAAGTGGTGTTAGAGCTTGTCTAAGCACTGAGCAGTGTCAAAAAAAGTCAGGAGAAAATTTTCGTTGTGCTAGCACATAAGAAAATTTTCTCCTGGCTTTTTTTGTAGGGCGAACGCCCCACACCGAACTGGAGCGCAGCGGAAGTGAGGTGTGCACTGCGGGGTACCGGCCGAGAACGACTAACGAATCTCCCAACGATGCGCAAGCGAGTCGTCCCAATTCCCCCCCCATCCTCCTCCTCCCCCACCACCACATTTTTCTCCCCCCAACATATTCCCCCATCCCCCCAAATGTGTTATGATACAGAAGAACGACAAAGAGCAATTGAAAAAAGAAAGAGGGCGGTTACAATGATAAAATACTACGAAGGCGACATATTCAACTCCAGTGCGGACATCATCTGCCACCAGGTAAACTGCCAGGGTGCGTTTGGTCGTGGAATGGCGGGTCAGGTAAAGAAGTTATTTCCGGAGGTAGAAAAGTCCTATAAAATTCTGACAAAGCAGTGGACAGAAGAAGCGCGAGGCAAGACGTCGGCGTTGCTGGGGCGGGTATCGGCCCAGCCGGTAGAGAAAGACGGCCGTTGGTTCCTGATTGCGAACCTCTACGGCCAGGACGACTATGGAAAAGGCGGAGTCTACACTGATTACGAGGCTTTAGAAAAAGCCATGGAAGAGATCCGCGAGTTTCTGACGGTACGCGGCAGAAACGAGACAGCCGCATTCCCGCAGGGAATCGGCTGCGGTTTTGCGGGCGGTGACTGGCAGATTGTAGAATCCATCATCAAGCGGGTATTTGAAGATTACCCAGGAGAAGTACAGATCTGGAAATACGACGGAAAATAAAAATACGGAAAATAGAAATATCGATACATACTCCCCATCAACCACCATAACCCCCCATATACCGGCCACAGAAGGCGTTACCGCCCCGCAGGCATACTTTATGCCTGCCCCGCATTCTCCCCGTCATACGGCCCGCTACAGCCGTTAAAACGCCCCTCCTGCCCGGCCCCTGGTAAAAAATAACACCCCAGTTCCCCACACCACCAACCGGGGAAATCTACAGCATCAGAAAGGATATTGGATGAAAAATAAATTTGTGATCGTGGATGGTTCTTCCATGCTGTCCACCTGTTACTACGCCGTGCTTCCGCGGGAAATCATGTTCGCTAAAACCGAAGAGGAAAAGCAGAAGCACTACGGAAAGATTCTGCACGCCGCGGACGGAACATACACCAATGCGATCTTCGGCATGCTGAAGACCGTTGCGTCTCTCATCAGGAAACAGGAACCCGGATATATCGCCTTTGTGTTTGACAAGACGAGAGACACGTTCCGGCGGGAACTGTACGCGGAATATAAGGGGACGAGGGGGGCGACTCCCGAGCCTTTGAAGCAGCAGTTTGTCCTGATTGAGTCAATCCTTCAGGAAGCCGGATTTAGGGTGCTCTACAGCGACGATTACGAGGCTGATGATTACGCGGGATCCCTGGTTATGAAGTTCCGCAGCCAGCTTCCTGTGGTGGTCATGACGAAGGATCACGATTATCTGCAGCTGGTCAATGACGAATACAACGTCAGGGCCTGGATGGTGCAGGCGAAGCAGGAGAAGGCAGACGAACTGTACGAAAAATACTACGGCCCATACGGCCTGACGAAAAAAGACGTGAACCTTCCGGAGAAGACGTTTGAGTTTACCTCAGAGCATGTGTTTGCCGAGGAAGGCGTGTGGCCGGAGCAGATTACCGATTTAAAAGGAATTCAGGGTGACACCTCGGATAATATTCCGGGAGTAAAAGGCGTGAGCAGTGCGGTGCCGCCTCTCCTGGCTGAGTATGGTACTGTGGAGGCGATGTATGAGGCGATCCACGACGCAGAGACGGACAAAAAACAGCTGAAGGAGCTCCAGGATTTTTGGAAGGAGAAGCTGGGGATATCCAGAACTCCCTACAAAGCGCTGACGAAGACAGGGGAGGACGGCGAACTGTGCGGGGAAGCCGCGGCCCTGCTGTCGAAGCGTCTGGCTACCATTAAGACGGATATTCCGCTGGATCTGGAACTCGCTGATTTTTCCGTGGAACAGTACAAGGAGAAGGTTCTGCGCAAATGGTGTAAGAAACTGGATATCAAGGAGACCTCTGTATTCGGCTGAGCCATCTCAGCTCCGGCAAGAATTTCTGGTAAAAATTGCCATTCTTGCAAATTAATTACTCAATTTTTCCCAAACGCAAGAATAAAGAAAGAATATCGTAAGTTGACGGTGAATTACCCCAGGGGCTATAATAATAGTAGAAAAAGGAAAATGAGGATTGATTATAAAGAGTGGGAGGTATTTTTATGAAACGGTTTGGGAAACTATTGGCTTTGACCGCAATTGTGAGTGTGTTGGGCGTGAGTATACCATTTCAGTCATTTGCCGCGTCGAAGACGATATCATCGGTAACGATCTATGCGGGGCTTGAGGAATTGGAATCCGGAGAGAATCTTCCGGAGGAGACGGCCTTTGAACTTAAGGAAAATTCCAAGGGCAACTATGTATATACCAACAACAGCAGATACGAGGTCAGCAGTGTAGAGTGGATTACCTCTGGGTCGAAAGAGATGACGATCGGATATGAGCCCAAGATGAAAGTGGAACTGCATGCCACCGATTCTGACGAGTATGCGTTTAAAGGCGGCTATCAGTCCAGCAACGTGACGGTGAAGGGCGGAACCTATGTGTCAGCCAGCCGTTCCGGCAGCGACACCTTATACGTGACATTCAAGTTCAAACCGATCAAGGGTACGTACAGCTCCCCGGATGATGCCTACTGGAAGGATTCCGGCTACGGCGGCGCCCGCTGGAGTAAGGTTGACAATGCGTCTGACGCCTATGACGTCTATTTATACCGCGGAAGTACGGTTGTGAAGAAGGTTGAGGGGCTTAAGGCTACGTCCTATAACTTCTATCCTTACATGACGAAGGCCGGCACGTATTCCTTCAAGGTACGCACGGTTCCATATACCGAGAGTGAGAAGAAGTACGGAAAGAAGAGCGACTGGACAGAATCCGATGAGGTTTATCTGCCGGAGGAGAAGGTATCTGACGGCTCGGGACAGGAAAGCGGAACGCCTGGAACCACCGGTCAGGTTGGATGGATTAAGGACGGAAATAACTGGTATTTCAAGTATCCGGACGGAACTTACCAGAAGAACAACTGGGCCAAGATCAATGAGAAATGGTATTTATTTGATTCCAACGGTGCGATGCTCACCGGATGGCAGCAGAGAAATAATTTATGGTACTATTTGAACGACCAGGGAGCCATGGTAACCGGCTGGGTCGTATCGAACAACAAGTGGTATTATTTAAATCCTTCCACGACTACAGGTGTAGAAGGCGCGATGCTTACAGGCTGGATCGCCTACAACAATAAGTGGTACTGCACGGACGCTTCCGGCGCGATGCTTGAGGGATGGCGCGAGGTAGACGGCAGCTGGTACTACTTCTATCCAGGTGAAGGCTCCAAGGCCGTGAATACCACCATCGATGGTTTCCCGGTTGACGGCAACGGCGTGTGGCATAAGTAAAATCATCAGGAAAGGAAGATGACACGAATGCGAGGAATAAAGGGAAAGGGCAGATGGCTGATACTTCTGGGAGCGGTGTTGACGCTCGGTACCGCCATGACGTCCATGGCGGCGAAAAGTGTTAAGATTCGATTTGATAATGATACGAGAAGTGAATGGACGGAAGATATCAAGGTACCGAAGGTCACGGTCAATTACGATGAAGTATCACCGGAGTGGAGCAAGACTCCTGAGGACTGGGTTCCTGGAAAGAAGGTGACTGCTACCTTCACGATCTCCGGGGACTATGTGAAGAGCAACTGCAGCGTGTACGGCGGCGAACTGGTCTCCGCCAAGGCTTTGGACGGCGAGACGACCATCAAGGCCACCTACGTACCGGTTGCACAGCTGGGAGCGCCGGAATCTGCCGGATGGAGCGATGCCGCGAAGACGAAGGCTTCCTGGAAAAAGGTTGCTCACGCTTCGAAGTATCAGCTTCGCCTTTACCGGGAAGATCAGTGGATCAAGACGCTGACCACCAGTTCTACCTCCATCGATTTACTGGAGTATTTACAGGATGGCTACAGCTATTACTATGAGGTAAGAGCCATTGCGAAGGACAGCTCCGAGGAGAAGTATCTAAAAGACGGTGAATTTACCGTTTCCAATGATTCCGTGGTTCAGGAGCTGGGAGACACATCGGGCCGGTGGTCCAACACACAGAACGGCAAACGGTACCGTGATGAGAATGGAAATTATGCGGCGAACTGCTGGAAGATGATAAGCGGCAAGTGGTATTATTTCAATCAGGACAGCTACGCGCTGACCGGATGGCAGAATCTGAACGGCAAATGGTATTATATGAATGATAACGCAGAGATGGTGACCGGATGGCAGCAGATCGGCGGCAAATGGTACTATTTCAACACGGGCGGCGACATGGCTACGGGCTGGCTTCAGGCAGAGCCTGGGAAATGGTATTACCTGTATGAAGACGGCAGCATGGCTGCGGACACAGTGATCGACGGTACGTACCGGGTAGATGCGTCTGGACAGTGGGTGCCGTAAGGGATTCGTAATTCAGGAAAGACATGGTGAAAGGCGCCATGTCTTTCTTTTTTCCTGTCTGACGAAGAAGAATCGGGCTGATTATGAAATCCGGCTTGACTGTTAAGCAAATTTCATCTAAAATTATGTGACATATAAAGACAGTATATGACGTGACATTGTCCGCGTTTATCGCAGAAAGGTAAGCCATGGGAATTATAAAGACATCAAAGCTGATTTTCGATTATATCAGAAGAGATGAAAAGAAATATAGAAGAAGTAAACCGTGCCATCGACGACGTCAGCATCGAGATTAAGGAGGGCGAGTTTGTGGCGGTCTTAGGCCACAACGGCTCCGGAAAGTCCACCTTTGCCAAGCAGCTGGACGCGATTCTGCTTCCGACGGATGGGACGGTGTGGATCCAAGGGCTGGATACCTCCAAAGAGGAGAATCTGTGGGAGGTTCGAAAGAAAACGGGGATGGTATTCCAGAATCCCGATAACCAGATTATCGGTAATATTGTCGAGGAGGACGTGGGATTCGGACCGGAGAATATGGGGATTCCGACCGACGAGATCTGGAAACGGGTTGACGAGAGCCTGGAGGCGGTGGGCATGACGGCATACCGCATGAAGTCGCCCAACAAGCTTTCGGGTGGCCAGAAGCAGCGGGTGGCCATCGCAGGTGTCATGGCCATGAGACCCCAGTGCATCGTTCTGGACGAGCCTACCGCCATGCTGGATCCCAACGGGCGCCAGGAAGTGGTGAAGACCGTCCATGAGTTAAACCGCCAGGAAGGGATCACCGTGGTGCTCATTACTCATTATATGGAAGAAGTCATTCATGCCGACCGGGTTATCGTCATGGACGACGGACGGGTGGTGATGGACGGAGCGCCCAGGGAGATATTTTCCAGGGTGGAAGAACTCAAGTCTTACCGACTGGATGTGCCGCAGGTGACGGAGCTGGCTTATGAGCTTCAGAAGAACGGCGTGGATTTACCGGATGGGATTCTGACTCTGGAGGAGCTGATGAAATATCTGCTCCCCATATTTGCGGAGCGTTACCCGGACAGAGTGACTCTGGGAGATGGAGGATGCAATGGCAATTAAGATAGAACATTTAAATTACGTTTACGGACAGGGCACCGCGTTTGAACAGCAGGCGCTTAAGGACGTGAATCTGGAGATCCAGGATGGGCAGTTTATCGGACTGATCGGCCATACCGGTTCCGGGAAGTCCACGCTGATCCAGCATTTAAACGGGCTGATCAGGGCGACGGACGGTGCGATCTATTATAATGGAAAGAATATATATGACGACGGCTATGACATGCGGGCGCTGCGAAGCCGTGTGGGACTGGTATTTCAGTATCCGGAGCACCAGCTGTTTGAGATCGATGTGTTTACCGATGTCTGCTTCGGGCCGAAGAACCAGGGACTGTCGAAGGAGGAGACGCAGAGCCGGGCAAGGGAAGCGCTTACGATGGTAGGGCTCGATGAGAGCTTTTATAAGCAGTCGCCCTTTGAACTGTCGGGCGGCCAGAAGCGCCGGGTGGCCATTGCCGGTGTGCTGGCCATGGAGCCGGAGGTGCTGATTCTGGACGAGCCTACGGCGGGACTGGACCCGAGGGGACGCGATGAGATCCTGGATCAGATTGAACGTCTTCATCATGAGAAAAAGATGACGATCATCCTGGTATCCCACAGCATGGAGGACATCGCAAAATACGTGGACCGGATTCTCGTGATGAACCACGGGGAGAAGGTGTTTGACGACACGCCGAAGGAAGTATTTAAGCATTACAGGGAACTGGAGGCCATCGGTCTGGCCGCACCGCAGATCACCTATGTGGTGCATACGCTGCGGGATCATGGAGTTCCTATTGACAATAATATTACGACGGTGGAGGAAGCGAGAGACGAGATCCTTGCGCTGTTAAAAAAGGAAGGACAGGCGGCCTGCGGTGACGGAAGCCGCGGACAGGAGACATTATGTTAAGAGATATTACACTGGGGCAGTATTATCCGGTGGATTCCGTACTTCACCGGATGGACCCGAGGACAAAGCTGTTCGGAACCATGGTATTTATTATTTCCCTGTTTGTCGCAGACAGCATCTGGGCTTATCTGGTGGCCACGCTTTTTCTGGCCATGGCGATCAGACTGAGCCACGTTCCGTTTAAGTTCATGGTGCGGGGCCTTAAGGCCATCATCTTCCTGCTCTTAATCAGTGTCAGCTTTAACTTATTTCTGACCCCGGGTGAAGTGGTCTTTAGGCTGTGGTTTTTAAGGGTGACGAAGGAGGGCTTAATGACGGCCGGATTCATGGGAGTCAGGCTCATCTATCTGGTGGTGGGATCGTCGGTTATGACGCTGACGACCACGCCCAATGAGCTGACAGACGGACTGGAAAAGAGCCTTGGATTTTTAAAGAAGATAGGACTGCCGGTACATGAGGTATCCATGATGATGTCCATCGCACTTCGTTTTATCCCGATTCTGGTAGAGGAGACGGATAAGATCATGAAGGCGCAGATGGCGAGAGGCGCTGATTTTGAAAGCGGTAATATTATTCAGAGAGCGAAGAACATGATTCCGCTCCTCGTGCCTCTGTTTATCTCCGCGTTCCGGCGGGCTACGGATCTGGCTATGGCCATGGAGGCGAGATGCTACCGCGGCGGCGAGGGAAGAACGAAGATGAAGCCGCTTCACTATGCAAAGCGGGACGGTGTGACGTATCTGGTTTACGTCTTTTACCTGGCTGTGATAGTTGTTTTAAGAATCCTGATATAAGGCGGTTTTTGAGAAGATGAAACGGATTAAGCTGATAGTGGCCTACGACGGCACAAATTACTGCGGATGGCAGATACAGAACAACGGGCGGACCATAGAAGAAGTCTTAAACGAGGCGCTGACCGCCCTGTTTCACGAGAAGGTGGCGGTAATCGGGGCCAGCCGGACGGATTCCGGCGTCCACTCCGAAGGTAATGTGGCTGTGTTCGATACGGAGAGCCGGATGCCGGCGGATAAGGTCTGTTTTGCACTCAACCAGAGACTGCCGGAGGACATCCGGGTCCTTGCATCGGAGGAGGTTCCCTTAACGTGGCATCCCAGAAAATGCAACTGCGTAAAGACGTACGAATATAGAATTTTGAACCGGAAGATCGAGATACCGACGCTGCGGCTGTACGCCTATTTCTGTTACTTTCCCCTCGATGCAGAGAAGATGAAGCAGGCGGCGGCGTATCTGGTGGGTGAACACGATTTTACCAGCTTCTGCGCACCGAGGACTCAGGCGGAGGACATGGTGCGTACCATCTACAGCCTGGACGTCGTGAAGACGGGCGATATGATTACGATACGGGTCAGCGGAAGCGGGTTCCTCTATAATATGGTCCGCATCATCGCGGGGACACTGATGAAGGTGGGGCTGGGAGTCTATCCGCCGGAGCATGTGGAGGAGATTCTGGATGCCAGAAACCGGGCGGCAGCAGGCCCTACCGCGGTGGCCCGGGGACTGACGCTAATCAGTCTGGAGGAAGAGACGGAGCTTCGCCCTGTCATAGCGGCTGAAAATAAGGAGTGGAAATATACTCTGGATCAGACGAAGACGGCAAAAGAGAAGCAGTCGTTTCTTACCATAGAGCGGTGCGTCCCTGAGGAGTTTGAACGCCTCCTGTTCCGGGTGGTGCACCAGGCCGTCAGGAACGGAGCGGAGACGGTTTATGTAAACGATCAGGAAGCCGCTGGGCGGATCGAAACAGGCAAGGCATACGGCTATTACGTGTTTTTGCCTTCGGAAGAGAAGGGCGGATGGTATGTGACCCACGACACGCGAGTCTGGGGAAAGAGCGGGGAGGAGACCTGATTTTTAACGGAATTGTTACTTGTATACGGCGGAGGTTTTTGATATACTTGCTAAAATCTCCATGGCAGGAATGCCGGGACGGTTGTGATACAGCCGTCTTTTTTCGTGCAAATGAATATTCTGCGGCGGGCCTTTGAATGCGCAGGGAGATAAGGGCACTGCCGAAAAAGAGGTTTTGATATGACGGCGGACAGAACAAAAAAGACACATGAGATACCGACGAGCGCCGGTGCTGTATTGATCACGATGGGTGTGGTGTACGGGGATATCGGGACTTCTCCCATGTACGTAATGAAGTCAATCGTGGCCGGCAACGGAGGATTGGGAGGAGTCAGCGACGAACTGATCTTAGGCGCGCTCTCCCTGGTCATCTGGACCATCACCCTGCTGACAACGATGAAATATGTGGTGGTGGCCATGCAGGCGGATAACCACGGTGAGGGCGGTATTTTCTCCCTGTACAGTCTGGTAAAGCATTTTGGAAAATGGCTTATCTTTCCGGCCATGATCGGCGGAGCGGCCCTGCTGGCGGATGGCGTGATGACACCGGCAGTGACGGTGACGACGGCGATCGAGGGTCTTAGAAGCATCTCTTCCATGGGGGAGCTGCTGGGAGACGGGCAGAATAAGATCATTATTATAACGATTACAATTATTGCGCTGCTGTTCCTGGTTCAGAGAGCGGGCACCAGTTCCATCGGAAGGGCCTTTGGCCCTGTTATGGCAGTCTGGTTTCTGTTTCTGGCCGCGGCGGGGCTGGGGAACATAGGCGGGAATGCGGCGGTACTGAAAGCCTTTAATCCGGTCTACGCGGTGAAGATCCTGACCAGTCCGGCCAATGATGCGGGGATTATGATCTTAGGCAGCGTATTTCTGGCGACAACCGGCGCGGAGGCGCTGTACTCGGATATGGGGCACGTGGGAAAGAACAATATTTTCCTGAGCTGGCCTTTCGTCAAGATCTGCCTGATTATCAATTATCTCGGGCAGGGGGCCTGGCTGATGGCCTGTAAATCCAATGGGGCGCTGGCGGCGATACCGGATATGAATCCATTTTTTCAGATGCTGCCGGAAGGAATCCGGCCCTTTGCCGTGTTCCTCGGCGCGGCCGCTGCGATTATCGCGTCCCAGGCGCTTATCTCCGGTTCCTTTACGCTGGTATCGGAGGCGAGCCGGCTGGATTTAATGCCTCATATGCAGATTACATACCCATCCCAGCGAAAAGGGCAGATTTACATTCCGCTGGTGAATCAGGTGCTGTGGTTTGCCTGTACCGGAGTGGTTCTTCTGTTTCAGACCAGCGCCCATATGGAAGCGGCTTACGGGCTGGCGATTACGCTGACCATGCTGATGACAACGGTGCTGCTCTTTCTCTATCTGCGGAAGGTGAAGAAGCTGGCTGTGGTGCCTTTCCTTTTCCTGGCCTTTTTCGGCGGTCTGGAGGGGAGCTTTTTCATATCCAGCTTAAGCAAGTTCAGCCATGGGGGATACGTGGCGCTCTTTATGGCTTTGATTCTGTTTGGGATCATGGTCGTATGGCATGAGGGGACCGGCATTGAGTCTTCCCAGGCGGTGCTCCTGCCCCTGCGGAAATATCTGCCCCAGCTGGAAAAATTAAAAAATGACAGTTCCCAGGAGCTGCTGGCCGACAATCTGGTCTTCATCACAAAGGACAGCGACAAAAATAAGCTGGACAGAGATATTCTGTATTCCATCTTTGACAAGAAGCCAAAGCGTGCCAATGCATACTGGTTTGTGGGCATTACCGTCACGGATGAGCCCTATACCCGGGAATACAGCGTGGACAGCATGGGGACGAATTACATGTTCCGTGTGCAGCTCAGGCTGGGCTTTCGGGAAAATCAGCGGGTGAATGTCTACTTGAGGCAGATCGTGGACGAGATGGTGAAGAGCGGGGAGCTGCCGTCTCAGAAGCGCCGGTATTCCATCTATGAGCCCGGCGTCGTGGGGACCTTTAAGTTCTGTATGATCCGAAAGCTTCTGGTTCCGGAAAGCGATATCGGTCCCTTTAAACGGGCGGCGATATCGCTGAAATACGCGATCCGCCATTTCGCAGGCACACCGGACCGGTGGTATGGACTGGAGAATTCGTCCCTGATCATCGAGTATGTTCCGCTCTTTATCCAGATGAAGCCGGTAAGTCATCTCACGAGGGTATGAGAGACGGGGAATAAGAAAAATAATATTTTGTAAAAAACATCGAAAAAACCTTGATTTTATGGGAAAAAGAGGTTGACACACCCGGCTGAATGTAATATAATGTATAACTGTGACGTTAGACGAAAATGCTTAAGCCAAAGCCCCGGAGTGAGCATTTTACGATATAGTTATGAATAATAACAGCAATTTAACAGGAGGTTAACCAATGAAAACTTTTATGGCTAGTCCAGCAACAATTGAGAGAAAATGGTACGTAGTTGACGCTACAGGACATACATTAGGACGCTTGGCTTCAGAAGTAGCTAAAGTATTAAGAGGAAAGAATAAACCGATCTTCACACCACACATGGATTGCGGCGATTATGTAATTATCGTAAATGCAGATAAGGTGAACGTATCTGGAAAGAAATTAGACCAGAAGATTTACTACAATCACTCTGATTATGTAGGCGGAATGAAGGAAACAACCTTAAGGGAAATGATGGCTAAGAAGCCAGAGAAGGTTATGGAATTAGCAGTTAAGGGTATGCTTCCGAAAGGACCTTTAGGAAGAAGCATGATGACAAAACTTCACGTTTACGCTGGACCGGAACATGATAATGCGGCTCAGAAACCAGAAGTTTTAGAAATCAAATTTTAATTAAGGTACTGAAAGGAGGAAGTTATCATGGCTAATGCAAAATTTTATGGAACAGGCAGAAGAAAAAAATCTATCGCCAGAGTATATTTAGTACCGGGTACAGGTAAGATCACAGTTAATAAGAGAGACATCGATGAGTACTTCGGTCTTGAAACATTAAAAGTTGTTGTTCGTCAGCCGTTAGTTGCTACAGAGACCAACGATAAGTTTGACGTACTGGTTAACGTTCATGGTGGTGGTTTTACAGGACAGGCAGGTGCTGTAAGACACGGTATCTCCAGAGCTCTTCTTCAGGCAGACGCTGATTACCGTCCGATCCTCAAGAAAGCTGGTTTCTTAACAAGAGACCCGAGAATGAAAGAAAGAAAGAAGTACGGTCTCAAAGCAGCTCGTCGCGCTCCGCAGTTCAGCAAGC
>NZ_JBKVCZ010000032.1:0-55355 GCF_046966825.1 Hungatella sp.
CGATAATGGTATAGACCCCGTCAATATAGAAGAAGTATGCAATCATGAAAACAAAGATCTTCTTATGATTCTTCAAATCAAGAAGCGTATGCCCCAGGCGGCGCAGGCTCTCCTTCACCACTCCGCGTCCCGACTCCGTGTTGTCCGTATAGTGAACCTGTTTGTAGTGGCGGAGCAGAGGCACCGTCACCAGGAACCACCACAGGGCGTTGATTATGAGCGCAATCACCATGGCAGTCACCATAGTGATGCCGATCTTCTCATAGAACAGAACAAACACAAGGCTGAACACAAACGGAACACAGCTTCCGATATACCCCCATGCAAAACCATGAGAGGAAACCGCATCCAGACGTTCCGGCGTTGTGATATCCGGAAGCATGGAATCGTAGAACACCAGACTCGCAGAGTAGCCCACCTTTGCAATCACAAATACCACCAAAAATACAATCCAGGATTTTGGTATGGCAAGTGCGGCACATCCCAGAACGCCCACCATCATACAGATCATAAATATTGGTTTCTTATACCCCTTCGTATCGGCAATGGCGCCGCAGACCGGACCGATAAAGGCCACCAGCAGCGTAGCAATCGAGGCTGCATATCCCCAATAGGCCAGATAATCCACCTCGGAGACGCCCGCCAGTCCCGCCAGATAATTAAAGTAAATGGGCAAAATCGTCGTCGCAAGCAGCACGAATGCGGAATTTCCTACATCGTACAGAATCCAGTCTATCTCCATTTTTGTAAGCTTTTCTTTTTTCTCCTGTCCCATGTAAGGTTTCCTCTCACTTTCTCTGTTTTCACTGCAGAAAATCAAACAGACTCATCTGGCTGTTTTCGTAATTCTTCTTATACCCGTGAATAATGTCCTTCATGCGGTACAGAATCCCGTATTTCTCACACTCTGCCGCGAATATGGCCCAGAGCCGCTTTGCCGCCGGACTCCGGCATTCGTAGCGTTCTCCGTACCGTTTTCTGTATTCCGCCGCCAGATCCCGCTCCGGAAACAGCTGCCCCAGCTTATCATAGTACCACTCCCTCTGATTATCACGGAGCGTCACACCAAAAGCCGCATAAATAAAAGAAGCTCCCGCCTCATGGGCCTTTCTCACGACAGCCGTAATATTTTCCGGACTGTCTTCCAGAAACGGAAGGACCGGCATCAGCAGAATACCGGTAAACAGCCCTCTGGAGCTTAAGTAATCGATCAGTTCAAACCGCTCGGTCGAGGACGGCACGCCGGGTTCGATCTTCCCCGCCAGCTCATCATCCGCAGTCGTCACCGTCACTTTTAAGATTACAGGCGAATGCTCTTTTATGCTCTCTAAAATATCCGCATCCCTTCTTAAAAGAGTGCTTTTTGTGGCAATCCCTGCTCCGAAGCCGAAGGCGTCCACCAGCTCCAGCGCATGTCTGGTCAGCTCCAGCTCCTTTTCAAATGGATTATAGGGATCACTCATGGCTCCGGTGCCTACCACTCCGGTCTTCACCTTCCGCCGCAGATCATCCCGGACAATCCGCAGGGCGTCTTCCTTGGCCCGCACCGTGTCAAACCGTTCGATCCGATAGCAGGAAGACCGGCTGTCGCAGTAGATACAGCCATGGCAGCAGCCTTTATAAATATTCATATTATAATCGATGCCGAACCATTCGGAGCTCTTCGTCTTCGTCACGATGGTTTTCGCCGGTATATATTCCATACGCGCTCCCTTTCTGATTGATTCCATTAGTACCATTCTATCAAATGCAGTACGGTAGGGCAACTTATTTTCGAAAGAATTACTTTGTTTTTCAAAATAATTTTTCTGTTACGAAAAATTATAACCGTGAACTGCAACAACCATGAACCATAACTATTTGAAATTCCGGTGTCTTGCTTGATATTTTTTTGCGGTCATGGTAATATTTTAGTTATATCATTAACAAAAAGGGGATATCATGATTGGATTAATACTGCGAGGCAAACAGATCTACGACAAATTCAGCAAGGATGAAATGACTGTTTACGCGGCTCAGGCATCTTTTTTTACCATCATCGCGGCATTTCCGTTCATCATGCTGCTGATGGCTATGATCCAGTTGATACCAACGATAACAAAGTCCAACCTGCTGCAGGTAATTACAAGTCTGGTACCGGCCAACCTAAAGAGCCTGGTCTTCGGCGTCGTCGAAAATATCTATACCAACTCTCCCGCTACCGTTTTATCCGTAACGGCAATCGCCGCCATCTGGTCGGCCTCCCGCGGCATGCTGAGCATCGAGCGCGGACTGAACCGGGTATTCGGGAAACAGAAGAAGAGAAATTACGTGGTGACGAGGATGATCTGCGCCGGTTATACCATCATATTCATGCTGATCTGCATTCTGACGCTGGTTTTGCTGGTTCTCGGAAGTTCGATTCAGGGATTCGTCGAACACCATTTTCCGGTCGTTGCAGAGATCACCCACTACGTCATCAGTTTTCGGACCGTGCTCCTACTGATCCTGACGATCTGCTTCACTTTCCTCTATACGTATGTGCCGGAAAAGAAGCAGCATTTTAAAAAGCAGCTGCCCGGCGCTATTTTCTCCACACTGGGATGGATCGCATTTTCATTTGCATTTTCCATTTATTTTAACAATTTCAGCAATTTTTCTGTTATGTACGGGAGCCTTACGGCTATTGTGTTGTTGATGCTGTGGCTCTATGTGTGTATCTGTATACTGTTTCTTGGGGCGGAAATTAATTATTTTTATTCTGGGGACTGGAAGGAGCAGAAAAAGGCAGGATAACGGTTATGCCAGGTGGCCTGCAAGAGATCGGAGCGCGAAGTGTTTCAGGATTATGGAATTAATGACTTGAGAAAATGAAGATGAGGGATTGAAGCACCATTTTCCCAGATCAAGGATGGTGGTAATTCTTCCCTTTACATGTGGGCAGGCTGATGTACAGCCTGCTCTTCTTATGACTTTAGCCGGTTGAACGCTTAATGCGCAAAATCATAAACACCCGTTTGACAGGTGTTCATGATTTTACTGTTTGGCAGTAACTGTGACGCATTTTTGTTATAGTGTAACAATCTTGATAATCCACAAGGGATCTTCTGCCATACCATCACAGTTCTACTGTATATATGGCTATTTTTCCTCAAAAATAAACAAAACTTCGATTGGTGTTTCCACCTCTCTCGAAATATCGATCGCCAGCTTCAGCGATGGATTGTATCTGCCCGCTTCCAGGCGCATGATAGTTTCCCGTCTTACACCGACTTTTTCAGCCAGTTGTTCCTGGGTCATCTCCTTCATTTGTCTGTACTTCTTAAGATTGCACGTAAATTCCCCCATGGCTACTCTCCATTTTCAAAACGGTACAGCAGGTACTGTTGAAGAAACAGCGATAAGCCAAATGCAAAACCGATAACAGCAATTAAAAGTTTTAGCATCACATATGGATTATTGATCCGAAATGCCGACATGGAAAGAAGCGCCACAGCGATAATCAGAGTAAGGGCCACTTTGTTAGCTATGGCACTGGCTTTGTTCTCATTGGCTAAATAACGCTCATCAATCATCGTACCGGACATCTTCCCCTCATAGTAAAAACCGAAAAATCCAAAAAAGCAGAAAAATATCAGCGGAAACGGCACAGGCAAAATACCGTCTTCACGAAAGAACTGGGGCAGAAAACCCAGAAATCCCGACAACCCCAAAAAACCTAACAGCCCCATCTTCGGACTGATTTTTCTGGTAAAAGTGGGTTTTTGACCTGCGGAGTATTTATTATTCATGACAGCCTCCTTGTGGTGATATATTTATCTCTTTATAGGATAAATATATCACTTCTCTGTGTTGATTGTCAATCCCTTATCAATACTGGTATAAAGCATTTTATATGCACAACTCTTACATTCCCCTATAAACCTTACAATTCTTTCTATAACTTTTGCGATCAGCTTTTCCTTCCCTTTTTATCTTGCTTCATAAACCAACTGCTAATAATACAGCCACTCATACAACCAATTCCATTGTGAATCATATCATCCCATTCAAATAGTCCCCGGCGGAAAATCAATTGATTAGTCTCAATGAATAAAGAAATGAGAATACCTGCAATCAGCCCCCTACACCATGAAAGTTTATGTCTGTGCAAAAAGGGCAATAAGATTCCCACGGGAAACAGCAGTATCATATTTAGTAGATTTTCTTTCATTAATTCCTGATTACCATTGTAAACTGCTTTCCAAGACCAGAACAGTTCAAGTTCATAATCGAAGTATGGCTTAGGTGTTCTGGTAAATACCGTTGAACCAAATACAATTCCTAAAAAAAGTAGTAATAACAATCCTGCGACAGCCTGCGATAAAACAATCTTCTTATATCGCAACAATGCACATGATATAATTGCTGCTATTATAAAAAGCACTGAAAAACACATAATCTCACAGAATGTCCATACACGGTTATGTGAAATAAAAATTTGGTATAAATCCATGAGATCACACTTTCTGATTACTATTCACCATACTTTATCAATTTTTTAAGTTTATTTCTTAAAGAAGTCGGCATTAATGTACTTATCAGCCTTTTGGGTTTCAATAATAGTGTAGTAATTATTCCTCTTTCCCGTAATACTGTTTTATGTAATCCATATTGAAACAAACATTTTTTAAACGAAGCATGATTAAGATCAGCTTTACGACTCTCAAAAAACATTCTATTATTTGATAAAACATGAAATACATCGGCAGATTCTACATGAAATCCCATTTGATTACACTTTTCAATATAGTTAATACCTTTCGCTGATTTTGTTAAAAGCACAGAAACACCCAAGGCATTATATCCGCTTTGTCGTTCATCAATCCCCCAATAATCGCCGATCGTAATATCAGCTTTGTGGTTATTTCCTTTAAACTGACAATTTGCACATGAACTACGAGAATAGTGATCCATTGCAAATCCTAAATCTGAATCGTAGAAGGCCTTTATATAGCATTTTCCATTTTCAAATTCCGCCCGAAGATAAGGAGGTACCCAGCTTTTCTTCTTATATTTTACAGAGAAACTAATAGTTTTAGACTTGTATCGTTCTTCTATCTCTTCAATAAAATATTTTTGCGCTTCAGGCAACGTTGGCCCATGACATATCAGATCCACTGTTGTCAAAGTTTCTATCTGTATACCTTGTTGTTCCAAATATTTAAGCAATGCCCCTACATCACACCCTAATCCTATGAAAAGAATTCTCTTTCGTTCTTTTAACAAATCACCAACAACATGATAAACACTTTTAACTTCATTCTTATACAATACTTTTTTTTCAGGGAAAATATACTTAGACCCTCTAAATTTTTTTAATTCTTCACTGGTAGAGGCTAATTCATATTCAGCAGTTTTAAAATCCTTTGAGTATTTTACACCAAACACCATACCACCTTCTGCTATCATAACTTCAGATAGAATGGTGGCGGCTCCTCCTGATGCAGAATTTCTTAGTTTTTCAGTATCATAAATATAGCCTGAATATGCTTTCCAGCAAGAAAATTTATCTGTAATTATATCTTTCATAGTTTAATCTCACCTATTGGACTATATGAATTGGATTTAATGCTTTCCATTGTGCCTTAAAAACAAATCTGGCATCTTTATAAAAAATATTTGAGACAATCAGGGATATAAATTGCGATACTGCCGTAGCTATAGCTGCTCCGTTCATTCCCCAGACAGAAATAAAACTATAATTTAAGAGTATATTAATAATAACTGTAATAATCTGCGTCTGCATCAATATTTTTCCATTTCCTGTAATGGTAAAGTGACAGCTTCTCAATACAGCATTATATGCACAGATAGATCCAACAGACAAAATTTTATAGGAATCTATCGCAGGTAAATAATCTGGTTTCAAAAGGGTAAAAATATATGGCAGTACAATAAAAGAAAGTAAAACCCCAACTATAGATATCCATGTTGCAGCAGATGTTATTCTAATATAATTTTTTTCATATTTAATCGGGTCTTTCTTCCACTCCAGCATTTTTACATAGATTGTAGTTTGAATTGGTATAGCTAAAATTTGAATAGTACTTATCAATTTTGAGGATATTGAGTAAATACCAACTTCTTTTGTTGTAAGTATCATTCCTAACATAACCGAATCACATCTTGTATATATAGTAGCTGCAGCAGATGCTATTGCAAGAGGTAAACTTTCTCTCCCGATATCTAAAATAAGCAATTTATTGATCTTCTGTTTAAACACATGACTGCGAAAGTTTTTTCTATATTGTAAATATAAAATTACCATACTTATAAATGTTGCAGTCAATTGTATTAGTGATAAATAAATTATTGATGCATGAAAGCAGACTGCTGATAATTGAAGAAAGGTTCCAGTTAACAGTCCAATATTTGATGCAATCACCACCTTCTTTGACTGAAGAATATACTCAAATCTATTCTCCATACCAAATCGCAGATTTTTGACGATACTATCCAATAACAGAATAAAAAGAATGAATGAAAATTCTTCTTCTCTCTTTGAAAAAAGAATTACAATAGAGCTTATTCCCATTATAATAATACTAAGTAACAATTTAGCTAATGTAACATTAAACACTACCTCATCATAATTATCTTCGTTATATTGCTTCTTTACAACACGGCCGTCAATTAGTTGAACAGCCACTTCAAGTATAAGTACGATATTTAAGGAATATTGATAAAGTCCATATTTTTCTGGCCCATAGTAATTCGCTATAGTGAAAATCACTATCAGATTCATAGCCAGTATAAAAAGTTTATCAAAGATCAGCCAGCCAATATTGAAAAATACTTGTTTTATAGATTTATCTATCATAACGCCTCAGTTCTAATGTTTCGACCACTTCCCGGATAACGCCTTCCCCTCCTCTGGCTGCTGTAATATATTTTGCAGCCTCTTTGACAAGTGGCATAGCATTGGCGGGAGCACAGCCGTATCCTACCATCCGGATGACTTCAAGATCATTAATGTCATCGCCAATATAAGCAACATTTTTAACTGAAATACCTTTTTCTTCACAGATCCTCTTTACCGTGGTTACTTTATCTATACACCCTGCCTCAAAAATATCAAGTTGCATTTTCTCAGCTCTGCGTCTATTAAGATCGACGTCTTCACTTGTTATAATTCCAGTAATTATCCCTTTTTCTCTAAGAAGTTTGAACCCCATACCATCACGCGTATTGAACTTCTTCAACTCATCTCCATGTTCTGAATAATACATTCCACCGTCGGTTAGGCAGCCATCACAATCCGTTAACAGCATCTTTATTTCTGGTATCCCAGTTGACAGGGTAATCCCTTTTTTCTTCATAAGAGCTTCAATTATTAACCAGTCGTTTGGTTCATCTAATTCAAAAAATGCATCTTCATTCATTTCAACCGCTTTGATGTTTCCAGATATACGATTTTGAGAGTTAAGCAAATTTATTTTTGAGGTAATATAAAATGCGCCATTTTCCACATAATATCCATTAAATTCTTGACGACGCGGTCTATTAAAAACATCATAATTTGTCGGATGCACAAATCCCAGGTTATCCTTGCCCCATTGAAAACGTTTTTGCAAAACAACAGATAGAACGCTGTCAGTATTCTCCCCATCAAACACTTCGAAGCCTCGATTTAAATCATTACTGGCCAGGAGAGGTGATGTCGCCTGAATCAGTACAATATTATCAAAAACATAGTTATTGGCAAATTCCAACATAGCAACCTCAGTAGAAGCGGTATCTAATGCAGATTCAGCAGAACGATCAATTACGATCGCCTTAGAAAATCCCTCTACATCAGAACCATTTATAATCGCTTCAACAGTCTCTCGGATCTTATCGCTATCCGTAGCAATATATACTTTATCAATATATTTACAATCACAAGCTGCTTTTAATGTCCAATAAATAAGGGGTTTCCCACATAGTATTTTAATATTTTTTAAAGAAATGGATTTACTTCCTCCCCTGACCGGTATAAATGCAACATTCATATTTTTTCTCCCTATATATTTAAAGTCGTTGTTGAATTTAGCTATATTCTAACACAATACCATGCATCATCATCCATTATATTAACTTTAGTGCTTTCTATATTTCAATTTATCCCGCTGGACCTGTTCGATTGGAAGAATTTCGGACTCCTTATAAGTCAGTGCATCATAAACAGCATTCAAATTTCTTACCAGTCTTCTAATTCCATCTGGTTCCAAAGATGCAGCATGATCCGTTCCCTTCCATGTACGATCCAGTGTATAATGACGCTCAATAATACTGGCCCCCAACGTATAAGCGGCAGTATCTATGGCAATCCCCAGGTGGTGACCAGAAAAACCAATGGCTTTAACACGTTCTTCATACTGTTCCCTCATTCGGTTAATTTCAAGTAAACAGACATCATGAAATGGAACAGGGTATCCTGAAGTACAGTTAAATAATACTAAATCTTTTGAACGATTATTTTGTTCAAACAGCTTAACAATCTGCTCCTCTTCCCCATGATTTGTCATACCAAATGAAAGCTGGATTTCTCCATTATAGTTATCGCAAAGCCACTGAAGCATCTCAAAATGAGTATTACATGCCGACGGAATTTTTATAAACGCAGGATCAAGAGATGCAATTTCTTTAGCGCTTGTCATATCCCAAACGGATGTTGAATAAATAATGCCTGCGTCTTCACACCACGCTTTCAGTTGAGCATGCTGTTCAACCGTAAACTCCAAATATTCTCTATGGGCTCCATATGTATCACCATATGAATTTACAGGATTCGGATGAGGGGCATTATATTGCTCTTGTGTCAGCAGTTCCCTGGGACAACGTTTTTGGAATTTAATCGCATCTGCTTTACAAAACCTGGCTGCTGTATTAATCAATTCATACGCGATTTCCATCTTCCCCATGTGATTGCATCCCGCCTCTGCAATAATAAAAGGTTTATTAATACTCATTGTCAGTTCCTCTCTTTCTAAAGAAAATTGATAAAAAAATAAATATCACTATATAAGCAAGGGATAACTTACTAAAAATTTTCATTACTGAACCTCGCGGCGATAAAAATAAGTTTTGTATATAGCTAACAGCAAAATAAAACCACATTGGATTCTTATACATTTTTCTAATAAATAGATTTGCAATCATCAGTAATAAAATGCTTAGTATAAAAACCACTAAATAGTTACCTTGTCCAAATTCATAAAATTCTGCTGAAATTGCTGTCCCTATAGTAGAGCCGCCTAATAATTTGGAAGAATTCAGTAAATAAGTAATATGTTGGGCCAGATAGCTTTTGTTCATTATTCCATCAATGGAATAATTACTTGAGAATGAAAAAATGGCAAATATATATCCAAACAAAAACGGCACCTTATTTGTAAAACTCTCTAACAATTGTATTGTGTAAGATAGTACAGCAATACTTTCACCATTAGAACAAATTTCATCAATTATCGCCTTGGTAAGACCGCCTGAAAAAACCCTGGAAATATCATTAACATCATGAGAGAAGCGTACTGCGCCAATCGATATGATCGCTATAAACAGAATAACAAATGCACTTACTGCCTCCCGTATTTTAATTTGACGGTAATTCCAGGAATATAAAAATAACACAGCCAATAAGATACTTATCATGTTTCCCCTCAATCCTGTAAATAATTGAACCACATAGGGCAGCAAATAGAGAGTTGCATATTTAAAGTAATCTTTTTTATCTCTGCATATAAATAATGCCATTAATCCTGCAAAAGGATAAATATAATCTATATATACCAATATTTTAGATATGCTGTCCAAATAAGAATGCAGATGCATAGTTGCAACATATCCATTTTCCATAGCAAATCTTACAAGAATTATTTCATATAGAAATTCAAACGGCAGTATTAGTAAAAACAATCTCCTTACCCATATCCAATTTCCCAGATGAAAAGAAGCTGTTTCATTAGTACAAAAGCCTGTTTTTTTCGCAGCTTGATTCTTATTAAGCAACCAGCCCACTGATGTACCTAATAATAATATTGTCAATACAGCATAGGTCTGTTGTAAAGAAGACGTCGAAATAGCCACTCTTATACCTGCGCTATAATTAAACATATTATCATCCGGATAGTCATACAAACCAAATAAGTTAAAAAAAGGAATAGACAAATTAAAGAAAAACATCATTAAAAGAAATATCTGATAAACATTAAAGAACCTATCCTTCATTGATACAACAGCACATTCAATAAAGACTACAGCAAGAACCACCTGATTAAATTTAAGTCCAAGATCTGCATAGAATAGAAGCATAACAGATAAAGAAAAGACTGTCTGCACGATAGCCAGCCGACTAACCTTCATATTGTTCAACTGCTTCACCTCTTTCTAATCCTTCTATTAATGTTAATAATTCCGTTATTGTCTCTGGCACCATTATTTTTTCCGGTCTAAAATAACATCTTCGCAGCCCATCTACTACCTGGTCTGCATGAAACACCGGTTCTCTAATAAGTTTATATAAAAAGAGCAAATAAGGTTCTTTTCCATATAATAATTTAGGAGTAAAAGCTGCTGTAGAAAAAAAACTGATTAATATTGAATCCTCATTTACAAAATCTGCTGCCTCCAACTCCCACATATTATTTTCTATATCGATACAAATGTTTTCTGTAATATCGATATCACGTTCTTTTTCTAGAGGATGTTTTCTGTAAATAATACTTTTTTTTAAAAAGCTTCTCAATGTACAATGTAATATATCTTCACAATTTTTTTCAAAATTAGTCTTGCATTTCCTGGGATTTTTCAGTAAACCTCTAAGACCAGATAAAGGTACTCCCAGGTATACTACTTCATTGTTATGATATATAACATTATTTTGATTTCCGAATATCGCTTTTAATACTTTCGTTTCATCTTCATCTATTTTGGGCAATTTATTTATGGGAATAGTGGATTTATCACCAGTAAATATTTCTTCTTCATATAACAGCTGGCCTTTAATCTCATCTGCCAAACCCCGAAACAATATTTTATTCAGTAAATTATATGCAGTGTTTCTTCTCTTTCTACTGATCGTTCTAGTAGTGTAACTGCTAAGGCCTTCTTCTAACATATATACATCGGCATCACTATATATCCGTTTGAAAAGCATACTATAAAACAATGACTGAGTAATTATTACTTTGTAATTACTTTTATTTTTAAAATCAAGAATTCCGAAATCATAAACACTATGTTTTTTCAGAAAAAGCTCAGGCAAAAGAATCAGTTTTATTTTTTCCAATGACGTTCCATAGTTTATAAAACTATACACATACACATTATTAAAAATGCATAAAGCAGACATTTTTTTTATGTAAGGAATCATATCCTTATTTCTAAGAAAAATAACAATATCCGATTTATCTCTGCTGTCTATTAAATTATGCGTAACTGTATTTATCGAATTTAGAATAGTATAATTAGTTGAACATATAAATAAAACATCACTTTCCATCATGTATAATTCCTTTTAAAATCTTCAGACTTTTTTCTTTTTCTTTTCTCAATTTCAAGTATGCCTCATCATAGTTTATAACTTCCATTAACTCAAATTCCCGATTATTACTGTATAAACACTCATTCAATCCAAGCAATTCAAGCAAACTTATAATTCGTGTTGCCAATTCATTCACACAACAATATACTTTTCTGCCATATATGATAGAAAATGCTGTGCCATGAAAAGAATCCGTTACAACGTATTCGGCGTTCCTAATCAATGTAACCCATTCTTCTGGTCCGTAGTTTAGATGACTGTCGGCTTTTAGACTGCCGCCAACAGGAAACGGAATAATTACTACTTTGTAGCCTGTCTTTCTTTGAAGTTGGCGTACAATTTTAAGCAAATACTTAGACGGCGTTAATTGATAGACAAAGATATATTTTTCATTTATTTTTAAATCCACCGTCACATTATCCCACTCAGAAGAATCCAGCAATAATGTGGGATCTAATACTACAGCAGCATTAACACCAATTTTATTAAGAATTTCTTTTCCGGAAAGTTCCCTTACATTTAAAGAATTAAACTCTTTTAAATATTTCGAATAGCCGGCTTTCATATTCATCTTCATTTTTGAAAAGCCAAAGCTCGCTGCATAACTATTCTTTTTCCTGCTGTCATAGACAAAATCTAACAAATATGTTGTATCAAAATTCGTAATATCATCATTCCAAACACAATCACTGCCAACGATAAAAATATCAAATTCTTCATTTAATGCCTTCAAATCTTGCTTCTTTACTCGTTCAGTCATTGGGATCGTATGGCGAAACTCGTGAAATTTCTTTTTTCTTGGTTTTCGAACAATCGCATTTATATTTCCGAGTATATACCGAACCATTCCTTTTCTCTTTAATGCTGCTATTGAAAAAGGCTTAGACAAATAATCACATTTATAATTGATTACCAGACATTTATTTCCCATACCTTCTATCTTTTTTTGCAATGCATAACATTGAAGCATTGCGCCATAATTATCCGCATCCTGAAATGTTAATATTCCAACTTTTTTCATCTATTGTCACTCTCCAATATATTATCCAATATCTTTGCAACAGACGTGACACTTTTTTCTATGCTATATTTTTCTGCACATAACTGATTATTACACCCCATTTTATGTCTTAATTCAGGATTTAAAATTAATTTACTAATGGCCTCAGCAAAACCGTCAATGTCATACGGGGGATTGGCATATCCATTTTCATCATTTTTTACATAATCCTTTATACCCTGAATATTAGATGTAACAAGAGGAAGCCCCGCCGACATTGCTTCTATTGCTGCTATACCTAAACCTTCTCTTTGAGATGGATGCGCAAATATATCAGCAACATTTAATATTTCAGCAATATCATATCTATGTCCTAAAAATTGAATCTGACTATTCAAATTCAAATGGCTGCTCAGTTTTTTTAGATCATCGAGTAACTCACCTCTGCCGCAAATTATATACTTAATATTAGGATTATTTAATTTTGCAATTGCCCGGATAATCACTTCATGATTTTTTCTACTCTGCAATTCACCTACAGATATGATTAATATATCATTCTCCTTAATTCCGAGTTCTTTTCTTTTTTTCTTATAATCAACACTTACATTTTTATATTTCTCAAGATCAAGACCAATCCCATCTATATGAAAAACGGGTGTTTTAAAATACTTCTTAGTAAAATAGTAATCCTCCCAATTAATTACAGTTATTGCATCGCAATACCCTGACATTATTTTCTCTATTGGATAATACAGCCAATTTTTTCTGGGGGCTCCTTTAAAAAAATGATACCCATGGACCAAATACATTATTTTGCCGCCATTATATCTATATCTTTTTGCTGCAAGTCTGGTTAATACTCCCATAACAGGTTCATTCGTCCATATCAAATCATAATTGGACGCATAAATAACAACTTTCAGATCTTTATAGCCAGCCATATTATGGAAGCTAAAGGGATTTCTTTCCGTTCTTATAAAAAAGCATTTTGATACATCAGGTAAATTATTTTGTATTTTTCCTAAATAGCCTTCATTTTGATACCCGTCTGCACCTGAACACGCAATATCTACTTTGCATCCTAATTTATCTAAATACTGAATATGCGGGACAATAAACTGAAACATCATTACATCTGTACAAGTTATTAATATTTTCCTGTTTTTTAAATTTTTCACATCACTCATATATTGGTGTCACCCATTCTTTAAACTTGCTGAGTTTTCCTCTAACCGCATCTAAATAGGTAAGATGCAGAGTTTTTGTAATATTCCCTGTATCTCCATTACCAATAACATTTTTATCAACGCTCAGTATCGATGTTACCTCCATGGCGGAACCGCAGAGAAATGCCTCATCACATGTATAAAGTTCTGTTCTGTCAATAGTCCTCTCAATTACTTCTATTCCGTTTGCTTTTGCTATCTGAATTATGGTGTCTCTGGTAATACTTTCTAAAACGCTATCGGTAAGCTTAGGTGTAATAACTGCTCCTGCCTTTACAATAAAAATACAAGAGCCTGGGCCTTCAGCCACCTTTCCCACCTCATTTAAAAAAATACATGTATCATATCCATTTCTTAAAGCTTCTCTCTGTCCAACACGACTGTTCATATAATTGGCGCCACACTTAATTCTTGGGGACAATGTCTCATCACTGATTCTTCTCCAGGATGTCACACAACATTTTAGGCCTTCTTTATTGTACTCTGCACTTGTTCTGCCTCTTGGAATGGGAGCCACGAACATTTCGACCGGTTCTGCCGAGCCCCAGGAACCAAATCCATCAATAAATAGTGTTTGTCTTACAGAAAGGTCTTCTTCATACTCATTTGCTTTAATGATATCAATAAACGCCTTAGTGAAATCTTTTTTTGTATACCTGCAATCAATCTGAATTAATTTTGCCGATCTGATAAGTCGTTTATAATGATCATCCAATCTAAATGCATATAGTTGTTCTTCTTCGTTATTCCAATAACAGGGGATTCCTTCAAAAACATTCAGTCCAAACTGAGATGTAGGTGCCAGAATATTTATTTTAGCATCATTTACATTCAGAATTTCCCCCTTAAACCATATTAACCTGTTTGAAATATCAGTTTTCATTGCTCTGCCTCCGCCGGTTTTATTTCCATATTATCTTTAATAAATCATATCTGTCCTTTCATTTCCTCTTCCTGTATATGAGCAATTCGAATAATTTCTTTCTCCACCAGTCTCGCAGCTTCTACATCCTCCAAGGATTCATCTGCTTTGTTCTCGCAGATGTCTTCTTTCCTGAGCACCTTAACAACTGATTCCATTAAAATTCTGATATCCGTAATTACACCATACTTTTTAAATTGATCCACATACTGATTATCATAATTTACCTTCTCATCCCAGGATATCTCATTTCTTCCTTTGATCTGTGCCAATCCTGTCAATCCTGCCTTAACCTCAAACCGTTTTTTATATTTACGATTCAAAGTATCAAAATCTCCCAATTCATATTTGACACAAGGTCTGGGACCTACCACTGACATCGTTCCAGATAATATGTTAAAAAGCTGTGGCAACTCATCAACACTACTATTTCTGAGTCTGCGTCCAACTTTTGTTACTCTGGGATCATTTTCATAATTGAACAGGCCTGTCCCTATATTTTCAGCATTCACTATCATAGATCGGAATTTCAACATTTGAAAAACCCTGCCGTCTTTTGTCCGCCTTTCCTGTTTAAAAAATACTGGCCCTTTTGAATCCTGTTTGATTGCAATAGATACTCCAATCCATAATGGAATCAACAGAACAATTGCAGTCAAAGAAGATATTATATCAAAACCTCTTTTTAACACTAAACTAAACCTATACATACTTTTTCCTCATATATTGTAAGTATGGAATATATCATCAAAAGTTTCCGCTTGCTTAATTACCTCCGTTTGACCTTGAGAAATGTCTATAACCGGGAAATTTGGCAAAATAAAAGGCGGTTTCATAACAAGAGAATAGGAACCACAATTGCTTATTACTACCATATCTCCGATGGCGAATTTTCCAGTATACTCTTTATAAAGCATATCTGATTCAATGCATGTAAATCCCGCAAAATCTGCATTTTCATATTCTCGCTGTTCTTCACCCATCGCATATATTTTCATAGGCGGGTTCACGCCTGTCATACTTATATTTTTCTGACTTCCCAAAACAGTTGCAATTGTCTTTCCTCTCACCTTCTTTATTGTTTTAATCGTCCCGACAAACTTCATACAATCACCAACCAGAGCAGTGCCTGGTTCAATTAACAATTCTGGTTTATTTTCCATATTACAAAAATGCTTTGAGAACAATGTGGCAGCAGCTTTTGCATAGGCAGTATAATCCGGAATATCAATACTAAGCTGTTCTCTTAATGAGTCTTCCATTTTTCCAAACAAACCTCCCCCCAGATCGATCCGCTCTGGAACTATACCGGTCCTGTCAATCACATCTATCATGCTTTTTGCTCTTGCCGGCCAAAATTCTATTTGCCGATTTGCAAAGTGGCATTGTAAACTGATCATCTTCAAATTGTCTGCCATCTTAATGAAATCCAGCGCTTTCTTAAAATCATTGCTATCAATATCCAGGCCAAATCTGGACAATTCCCCATTTCTCACATCAAAATTACAGCGAATTCCCACATTAATGGTATGATCTGGGAACTGCTCTGCAATTTTCTTAATAAACAAACATTCCTCTAAGGAATCAATATTAACAGAACCTCCCTGCAGCAAAAATTTTTTAAGTTCAAGTGGATTTTTTATTGGACCGTTCCATATAACTTTTTTAGGGCATACTCCTATTCGTAATGCCAGTTCAGCTTCCATTTCCGATACGACTTCAGCATATCCGTCGAACTCATTAACGATTTTACATAACTTTGGTGTATAATTCGTTTTATAGGAGTATGCTATATTAAAATTTGAATATAAGCTTGAAAATGCTTCTTTTAATTCAACATAATTGGCTTTGAATTGAGCTGTATCCAGTAAATAAAATGCATCTCCATACTTATCTCTTAATTGGCTCAAAACCTTTGAATTCAGTTCCATCTCTCTGTCTCTCTCCATCACTGGATCTCTGTAAGCTATCCTATTTTTTGAATTATCTCTTTAATTTCTTTTTTATTATCAGTAAAAAAATCTCTGTGTATAGAAACCTTTTCTTCAAATCTTCTAATTTCCTTTACACCATTGATGAAAGTATCACTTATAATCCCCAAATGCTGAATCTTACTAACGTTGCAAAAGCTTCTTGATAATATGGCACATGTAGATCCTAATCGGTAATGCTCCGTAATAATTTTCTCAGAAGGAAGATCTCCTTTTCCCAATGCCGCAATTCCTCCAAATCCATATGGAATTCCTGCTTTTTTAAACCTATAACACAAATCTTCTACTATACCATCACTCAAAAGTTCAAACATAAACTTTTTTCTATATCCCAGACTCAAATCGTTAAGCCCTATAAAAATTTCATCTAATCCATCCAGCTTCAGAATATCATCTACAACTTGAACTGCCTCTGGAGTCTCAAGTAAAAGCACCACCCTCGCTCTACCAGCGACAATCTTTATAAACATCTCTGCTTCAGCTACTGTCTTAAAATATGGTAACATCAAAATCTTTGCACCGTTCTCTATTGCCCTGTCAATTTCTTCCTCCGATGATATGTAGTGATCTGTCTTGTTATGTATTGGGTTTACTCTTACCAACAAGTCAGCCAATACAATTGAATTCGAGATTTTTTTAATATCTTCTAAAGTATGATGATTTTGAACTGTATCCAGCTCCCCTTGTCGATCAGCTTTCCCAATATATTCCATATCTACCAAAATCCTATCTACTCCTGCTGTTTCAGCAATCTGAGCAATATCCGGCCTATTGGTAATATACATTAATTTAAGTGACATTTTTTATCCTCCCAGACTTCTTATAATTAAACCTGGAGTAGTTTATACTCTGCAAAAGTTTTTTGGTTAGTTATTCATATTAATTAAAAATGCATTATATGGTTTTCTTCCTATCATAAAAGGAGAAGAGCACTCGTTTCTTCAAATATATGATAATTGGTATCATGTAACATCTAAAAACCCGCAAGTTTCCACTCATTTACCCTTCTGTTTCGTAACCGCCGCTTCCACCATCGCACTTCCACCCTGACTCTTTCTCACAACCTCATTCCCCGTAGGCTTATCCCCCACCGGCCGAAATGTCGTAACAATTTCCTCAACCATCTCGATAATGCGATTACTGTTCTCATAACTCGCCTCGGCTAACTCCTCCAACTGTGTCAAGAACACCTCTTTATCAAACGGAATCGGTTTCCCAATATGAATCAGCTCATTATCCGTTTTAAGCATTCCTTCTTCAGCCATCAACTTCTCCTCAAATAACTTTTCACCAGGTCTCAAGCCTGTATATGCCATCTGGATGTCAACTCCGGGTTCATATCCGGATAATTTAATCAGGTTTCGGGCCAACATATCAATCTTAACCGGATCTCCCATATCCAGAACAAAGATCTCTCCTCCCTTCGCATAAGTACCTGCCTGCATTACAAGACTTACCGCCTCCGGTATCGTCATAAAATAACGAACTATGTCCGGATGCGTAACAGTTACAGGCCCGCCTGCTTCAATCTGCTTCTTGAATAGCGGAATCACAGACCCGTTGCTTCCAAGTACATTCCCAAATCGAACCGCCACGAATTGAGTTCTCGCTCCTCTTCCTTCTCTAGTGGCGTCCATGCTTTTTTCTTCCCTTAAACCCTCAACAGCTATATGATCCACAGGATCCGCCACAACTTGACCATCAATTGTTTTATTCACATGTGCATACAAAAATGGCAGCAGCTCCACCCTGCCCTCTTTGCTGACTGCGTCCATGCTCTGAATCACCATCTCACAGAGCCGCTTGCTCGCCCCCATAATACTGGTCGGATTGACAGCCTTATCCGTACTGATCAGCACAAACCGCTGTGTGCCATGTTTTAACGCAGCATAAGCCGTCTTATAGGTTCCTACAACATTATTCTTAATCGCCTCATTGGGACTGGTTTCCATCAACGGAACGTGCTTATGCGCGGCCGCATGGTATACGATATCCGGTTTATACTTCTCAAATACCATGTTGATTCTTCTGCTGTCCCGCACCGAACCGATCAGAACAACCAGGTTCAGCTTATCCTTATATTTTCTTTTCAGTTCCTGTTCAATGTCATAGGCATTATTTTCATAAACATCAAAGATAATCAGCTGTTTCGGCTCATGCCCGGCGATCTGACGGCATAGTTCACTACCAATGGAACCGCCTCCGCCTGTGACAAGTATGGTCTTTCCTTTGATATACTGGAATATTTCTTCCATATTTACCTTGATCGGATCTCTTCCAAGTAAATCCTCTACTGCCACTGCCTTCATCCTGCTCAGCGATACCTCGCCATTGGCCAGCTGGTAGATCCCCGGCAGGCTCTTCAGCTCGCAATGGGTCTCTTTACAGATATTTAAAATATCCCTCTTATCCTTTGGAGATGCGGTTGGAATCGCTAATAAAATCTGGTCAATCTTATATTTTTCAACCGATTCCATAATCGAATCGCGCCCGCCAACGATGGGCACGCCTTCCATAAACCGATCCCATTTATTAGGATTATCATCAATCACACAGCATGGCTTTGACAGGACTTCTGTTGAACTTTTTAATTCCTTTAATATAACCTGTCCTGCGGCACCAGCTCCAATTACCATTACATTGTGAACTGCCTTAACGCTTCTCTCTCTTCGCGTCCTTTCCAACGTAATATAGCGATAAGCGAATCGTATTGCAGTTACCAATGCAAGCTGCATGGCTGCACCAATCACATAATAAGAAATTGGCATACGCTTTATGAGCAACGTGATGCATACAATATGAAATACTGTAGTAATCACACTCGATGCAAATATTCGATTTAATTCACTAAAGCTGGCAAATCTCCATAGGCTTTTATACAGATGCAGCGCATAAAATACAACCAACACAAACACCGTATAGAACGGTGCAAATCTCAAGTATGAATTAAGGTATGTCTGTGGAATATTCGAGAAACGCAAATCAAACCGCAGCCACAAACCAAAAAAGTAAGAAAAATTCACTGCGATTATGTCATATATGATGAGATAGAAAGCGACTACTTTCCAATGTTCGATATGTCTTTTTTTTGAGGTATTATTATTTGTATGGTTTAACGCTATTTTATTATTCTTTCGTTCATTTGTATTAACTTTCACTGTACTTCATACTCCATTCTCCCCTAACCCCAAAAAACTTCGGGGTTATCTGTTCATTGCATCTATCGGGTTGTATACAATCGGGATAACTTTTATCCACATCACTTTGGAACAGATTCCAAATAAACCTTCAACAGATTCACCGCCCCCTCACGAATGCGTCCATTGCAGTGGGACAATCTATTTACAATCTGCTTCTGTTCATCCAGCCGGTCACCGCTGTCATCAGGCGAGGCGCCGTAGATCAGATAATCCAGTGACAATCCCATCTCCTCAGAAAGAAGAATTAATGTCTCAACAGACATGCCGCATCGGCCATTCTCAATATCCCGGTAATACCGGCCATTCTTCCCGATTCTTCTTCCCATTTCCTCCCCGGTCAGTCCCATTTCGCGTCGACGGCAGCCCAGACGCTTGCCTACTTCCTGCCTGTTATAGGTAACCATTTCATCCCGCCTTTCGCCCAAACAACATAATAAATATTATGTTGTATATAGGACGACAAGTCGCCTGCCGCTTACATTCGGATAACAGTGTTTTAAAAATTCATTCACATATTTTAGGGGATTTTGGATTTTAAGAGTTGTAAAAAGTCGAAATGCGTGCTAGTATAATATGGAGTTTCGGTTTAAAACAGATCTGATAGTTATGCTTACAACATAATATTTATTATGTTGTATCCCCTCAAACCACCAGCCGCAGCCGTTCCAGCTGCCTCCGGTGTTCCTCTCCAGTGGAAATCATATAGATTCTTGTTGTATTGATACTGCTGTGCCCCAACACATCTGCGAGCTTCGCAATATCCTTATCAATTTCGTAAAAGCTTCTGGCAAACAGGTGACGGAGATTATGCGGAAATATTTTATCGGCCAGAACCCCGGCTTCTTTCGCCAGACCTTTCATTTTGCGCCAGATATTGCTTCTGTCCATGGTATTGCCGGCCTTCGTGATAAACACCTCCCCTTTTTCGATTCCATTTTTCTGTATGTAAAGAAGCAGTTTTTTTCTCAGATTTCCCGGTATCATGATCCTTCTGTTTTTCCCTTTGCAGCACACCTCTGCGTATCCCAGCCTGACAGCCTTTACCGTCACGAAACTCAGCTCGCTCACTCGAATTCCCGTACAGCAGATCGTCTGCAGGATCATCTCCAGCCTGATATTGCCGGTCCTTCTCGCTGCTTTTACCAGGCGGACATACTCCTGTCTCGTCAGTTCTTTTTCCTCCAGGCAAAAGGCCTGCTGCTGTATTTTTAGCTGCTTAACAAGAAATTCCGGATGATCCAGCCAGCGAAAGAAACTGTTTAAGGAAGCAAGCATGGTGTTCACACTTCTTGCGCTGTATTTTTTTTGCAGGGACTCCTTGTAGCTGATGATCCGCTCTTTGGTCACCGGATTTTTCCCTATATAGCTTAAAAAGCATCCGATGTCATGAATATACTTTTTAATCGTTATTTTACTTTTCTCTTCCATAATTAAATATTTTTTAAACTCTTCAACTTCTGTTCTTTTAATCTTAAGTCCATTCATTCCTTCTACCTCTTTCCCCATTCGTATTGTTGCATACTCATACATTTCCCTTTGCCGCAATTAAGTTTAGCACACCCCCATAGCTTCATGCATAAAAAATGCCCCATCAGCCGTATAGGAACAGGCCGATGAGGTATCGTAAAACCATCTATATCACCAAAAAGCACCTTGATGATACGAAAAAACCGCAGGAACCAATCACATTCCTGCGGCGAACTTTTTCTATATACATCAGGAGAACAACGGCGTAGAGAAATACCGGTCTCCCGTATCTGGAAGCAGAACAACGATTCTCTTCCCTTCATTTTCCGGTCTTCCGGCCAGTTCCTTTGCAGCCCATACCGCTGCCGAGGATGAAATACCAACCAGAATTCCTTCATTCTGAGCGATCTCACGACCGGTCACATAGGCATCTTCGTCCTTCACACGAATGATCTCATCATAAATATCCTGGTTCAGGATCGTTGGAATGAATCCGGCGCCAATGCCCTGAAGTCCGTGAGGACCAGGATTTCCGCCGGAAAGAATGGGAGATCCCTCCGGTTCTACCGCTACGATTTTCACGTCAGGATTCTGGCTCTTTAAATATTCGCCGGTTCCGGTAATCGTTCCGCCGGTTCCGACTCCTGCTACGAAAATATCCACAGTGCCATCGGTATCCCTCCAGATCTCCGGACCGGTCGTCTCCTTATGAGCCTTCACGTTCGCCGGATTATCAAACTGCCCCATGATCACGGATCCGGGTATCTCGTCTCTCAGCTCTTCTGCCTTCGCGATCGCTCCCTTCATCCCCTTCTTGCCATCGGTCAGTACAATCTCCGCACCGTAGGCCTTCAGTAAATTCCGGCGCTCTACGCTCATGGTTTCCGGCATGGTGAGAACTGCACGGTAGCCCTTCATCGCCGCGATGCTGGCAATGCCAATGCCGGTATTACCGGAAGTCGGTTCGATAATGGTTGCGCCCGGTTTCAAGGTTCCCGCCGCTTCCGCATCAAGAATCATAAACAGCGCCGCACGGTCCTTCACGCTGCCTGCCGGATTTAAATACTCCAGCTTTGCGATGACGGATGCCTTCAGCTGATGCTTCTTCTCGTAATTAGTCAGCTCTACCAGCGGGGTGCTGCCAATCAGTTCCATTGCACTCTTTCTGATCTTTTCCATAATCATCCTCTTTTCTAATTCATAGTATTCTTATATGAATTCTTTTTACTGATTTTAGTCTTGTTACTGCCATTTGTCAACTGTTTTTTTGTGATTATGGAAAATATTTCTATAAATCGTATAAGCGGCTGTATTTTTCCTTCAGATACTGAATGTAATATTTCGGATTGAAATCTTCTCCTGTCGTATCCTTCAGAATCTCTCTGCTGGTCTTCAGCTTGCCAAAACGATGGACGTTTTCCCGTAAATATTCACGGATTACTCCGATCTCCCCTCTCTCCAGAAGGCCCTCAAAGTCCATCTCTTTCTTCATATGGTAATACAGCTGTGCCCCAAACGCACTGCCCAGCGCATAGGATGGGAAATAGCCAAAGGAGCCCTGAGACCAGTGAATATCCTGCAGTACGCCTTCGGAGGCATTTTCAGGACGGATTCCTAAGTACTCCTCGTATTTGTCCGCCCAGATCTCCGGAAGCTTCTTTAAATCCAGATCTTCTTCGATGATCATCTTCTCGATCTCATACCGGATCAGAACGTGAAGGCTGTATGTCAGCTCATCCGCCTCCGTACGAATCAGGCCCGGTTCTGCCTTATTGATGGCTTCCACAAACTGTTCCCTGCTGACTCCCTTTAACTGCTCCGGGAAAATGGACTGGAGCTTCTCATAAAGCGGCACCCAGAAGGCGGCATTGCGGCCGATAATATTTTCGAAGAATCTGGACTGGGATTCATGCATTCCCATGGAAGCGCCCTGGCCCACCAGTGTCTGTGTCAGGTCGTCGCCGATACCGAGTTCATAGATTCCGTGGCCCGCCTCGTGGATCACGGAGAACAGGGAACTGTCCACATGGTCGTTGTAATGTGTCGTAATTCTTACGTCATGATTGTGCAAATTCGTCGTAAATGGATGAGCACTGACTGCCAGCACACCCTTATTAAAATCAAAGCCTACGTACTCTGCCAGAAATTCCGCCAGCTCTCTCTGCTTCTCTTCCGGATAATCTCCTGTCAGGAAGGCGTTTTCAATCTTCTTTCCACGTTCCCTGATCTCACGGATCAGGGGAACAATGGCCTCTTTCAGCTCATCAAAGAACTTATCAAGCAGTTCCATGTTAAAGTCCTTCTCGTATAAATCCAGCATGGAATCGTAAAGCTTTACGCCATCCTTTGCGCGGTAGGAGGCAAATTTCTTCTGGTAGTCCACTACCTTTTTCAGAGTGGGAACAAATTTGTCAAAATCATTCTCCTTCTTCGCCTTAGACCACACTCTCGTAGCCTCTGATACCAGCTGTGCGTTATCGCGGTACTCCTCCGCCGGGATGCAGACAAGCTGTTCCCTCGTCTCCTTCGCCTCTTTCACAATGGCTTTCTCCACGTCTGTGAGGCCCTCTTCCTTCTCACACGCTTCGATGGCTTCCTTCATCTCGTCGCCTGCCACCATGTTGTAATACTCTTCAGATAAAGCTCCGATCACTCTGGCCGTATGGGCTCCGGCTTCCTCGGGTGCCAGCGTTTCATTATCCCACTCAAACAAAATCAGAGCGGTCTGTAACGCCATTGTCTTTTCCAGTACTTTTTCCAGTCTTTCATATGCTTTGCTCATGATGCCTTATCTCCTTGCTTCTTTATTCATATTCTGTCAAACATGTATTCAGTATACCTCTTCTGCCATATCCTGTAAAGTATGGAAATCCGGCCCACAAGGCATACTGTAAACGGTAAGAGACAGTCTTACCAAACAGTATATACGAAAACTCAGAAATTACTACTATCCGTCTGCCTATGTCTCCGCCTGCAAACGCAAAAAACGAAAAATGCAGGAAACCGGCATCTCCGGCATTCCTGCATCCATTTTTTCGTGTGATCCGTGTATATCCACGATTCCATGCATCAAAAATACTTCTTATTCCCCCATAAGTTGCTCTTTTTTAAATCCAGATATTCATTATAGGCTTTTTCCAAAATCTGCTTCTCGTTGGAAAATTTCAGTAAATGATACGCTTCGTGGAACTTATAATACCCGGAATCGATAAAATACTCTTCCCGTTGTGGTTTGCTGTAATAGCTGTCCGCCATCATCAGATACCAGTGAACATCCTTCTCCACCATATCCTGCGGCGTGTTAAAGGAGTACTGACTCTTTCCGATATACTTAATAATCGACGCACTGACTCCCGTCTCTTCCTTCACTTCACGAAGGGCCGTCTCCTTATATTCTTCTCCCGCTTCTACAGTTCCTTTTGGCAAAACCCAACCTTCATATTTGTTCTTATAATTCTTATATAAAACCAGAATTTTACCTCGAAAAATAACCACACCGCCACAGCTCGTTGCCTCTATCATTGCAATTCCTCCAGACTGAAACCTTGCATCCCTGTCCGGGATTCCGGTTTTGGTGTGTCTCACAGACTGGGTATAGTATACCTCTTTTTAAGCCTATATGCAAGAGTGTTCTTGTCATGGCATGTGAAACGGGACTTGTCATCTCGAAAAGTAGGTATCAAACAGCGATCTGGCTATTGGCGCGGCCGTTTTTCCCCCGGAACCGCCTTCCTCCACGATCACGCTTACCACCAGTTTCGGATGCTCCGCCGGGGCAAATCCGATAAACCATGCGTGAGTCTCCTTGTCCTTGTCAAATTCCGCCGATCCTGTCTTCCCCGCCACCGTATAGGCATCCGTACGCACCGCGGAACCGGTTCCTTCCGTTACAACGGCCCGCATAAGCTCTGTTAAACTGGACGACTCCTCCGCGGTCATCAGATTGCCGTATGACTGGGGCATAAATTTTTTAATGACATCACCGCCCACATTTTCCACGTGGTCGATGAGGTACGGCTTCATCAGAGTGCCGCTGTTTGCGATGGCTGCCGCGATCATGCCGCCATGTATGGGTGTCATCTGGGTCTGTCCCTGTCCGATGGAGGTCTGAAGAATCTGCCACGTATCGCCGTCCGGCGTCAGCGTATAGGCGCTCTGACTGTATGGAATGGCGATGGGAAGAGGCGTATCGAACAGAAGCTGATCCGCCGTGGTCTTAAGCCTTCCTAAATCCAGCGTCAGGGCGAGATTCGCAAAAGCGCCGTTGCAGGAATTTGCAAAGGCCCTGACAAAGTCCTGACTGCCATGCGCCGTCTCATGGTAACATTTTATCGTATAATCCTCATAGTGAAAAAAACCGCTGCAGTCGAACCGGTAATCCCTGAAATTCTCCGGATTCTCCCTTATATACTCTAATGCCGTCACAATCTTGAACGTCGAGCCCGGCGGATAGAGCCCCTGAGTGGCACGGTTTAACAGCTGTCCCTCGCTGTTGTCGCCTGCCACGAGAGCGTCCCAGTCCGCAGCCAGCGTATTGGGATTGTAGTCCGGTTTTGAGACCATGGCGAGTATCTTCCCGGTGTCCGGTTCCATAGCGACCACCGCCCCTTTCCGGCTGCCCAGAGCGTCATACGCCGCCTTCTGGAGGTCTACGTCGAGAGTCGTGATCACATTGTCCCCGAGATTTTTAACGGACGACAGCTCATTGATCACCTGCTCGGCCAGGTTCACGTGGCTGGTCAGCAGATAAAAGTTACCCAGTGCCTCCAGGCCGGTCTTTCCCCTGGCAGAATACCCAACCACATGGGAGAACATGGAATCATAGGGATAATACCTAGTCTCGCCGCCGTTCTCGTCCACATTTGTCTGAGCCAGAACTCTTCCGTCACTGCTTAAGATTTCTCCCCTTACCACCCGGTCCGAAAAGCTGTCGAGTCGGGCGTTGTAGGAATTGTTGATCACATTTTCACTTTTTATCTGAAGAAAAAAGGCAAAATACAGGACCAGTCCTGCGAAAAGAGCCGCCACCGCATAGGTAATCATCAGAATATGGCGGTTTGCCTTGGGATTCGGGTCAGCCTTTTTCATATTGTTTCTCTTCCTCTTCATTCTGTTTTAAAATATACAGCCCCTGCATGACTCCGAACAGAATAAACGTGCTGAACACAGAGCTTCCGCCGTAACTCATCAGGGGAAGGGTCACTCCGGTAGAAGGAATAAACTTCGTCACGCCTCCCACGGTTAAAAATACCTGGACGATATAGACCGTTCCCAGACCAAAGGCAATCAGTTTGTAAAACACCGCTTTCATGCGGCTGGCAATCATCATAAACTGCAGAAAGCACCCAAAGCAGATGAACAGAACGCACAGGGCAAAGATTCCTCCCAGTTCCTCCGAAACGGCGGAAAATACAAAGTCCTTTTCCACCACCGGTATCTTCCCAGGCATTCCCTGACAGAGTCCCATGCCAAACCATCCGCCCGTTCCGATGGCGAAAAGGGACTGGGTAATCTGATATCCCTTATTTTCAATATCCGACCATGGGTTTCTCCAGGCTAGCACCCTCGCCCTGACATGATCGAAAAGCTGATAGGCCAACACCGAAGCCGCGGTCCCCGCACCTGCTCCGCCCAGAAGATACACCCATTTCCCCGTAGCCACAAACAGCATCAGCACGTAGGTTACGAAGAAAATCAATGCGCTTCCCAAATCCTTGGAAGCCACCAGAATCAGTACATGGAGGGCGGCCACCAGCGTAGTCATACATACTGTCTTAAACTTCGTGGAACGGTAAAACATAGTCGCCACGAAGAAGACGAAGCTGATTTTTACGAATTCAGACGGCTGGAAGGTAAAGCCTCCGATTCCGATGGAAAGCTGAGCTCCATAGCTGCTAATTCCGGTAATCAGCACGACGCCGAGCAGAATCAGTCCCAGGATCCCATAGACCCACGGAATCTTCGACAGCTGCCATACCCGGTCCATAATAAACGGTATAATCCAGGTAATGACCGCGGCCGCCAGCACGATCACAAACTGTTTCAGCGCCCGGTCAAAGGACAGCCGCGTCAAAATGATAAAGCCCACGCTGAGCAGCATACACATATTGTTGACCAAAAGACGTGAAACATTGTGGTAGAACAGGCGGTAAACGTAAATGTAGCACAGAAAAAATACCACCTGCGCCACATAAAACGCGAGGATGCGCTCATCTCCCGTTTTCAGCCACAGTATCCCGTATGCCAGAAAATGAATCAGAAACATGCACCGGTTCTGACGTCCGCATATCTTCTTTTGTTTTCCTTCATCCCGGAAAGAAAAATACCGGAAATTCAACCAGGTATACACCGCAATCAGCAGTATCATCAAATACCTGGAAACATCGACAATCAGATTCACCATAGGCTCCTACTCCACACCGCGTTTAAAATGTCCTCTTGTAAAGTCTCCAAAGGGCTGTTCCACCCGTTTCCCCGACAGCAGGCTGTCTGTAAAGCACCGGATCACCGCCGCCGTCTCCTGCGGTGTCTCAACGGTAAACTGAAGTCTTACCGCCGCCGGGGCCAGCGCCTTTATCTGTTTCTCCATTCCCAGGAGGGATACCGGCGCTGCATTATAAATCGAGTTATAGCAGAATGCACAGTGATTCTTCACAGGGAATTCCTTGCCCATACGGTCTTTCAGCATAAGAAGCCCCGGCTTTTTATCACACTTCTCCGTTCCCTGGTGAATACACTGCGCCGTCACCATCATGGGCAGACGGCCATATGCAATCAACTCACCAGGTTTGGAGAGCCGGGAAAGCTCTCTCTCGTTTAATTCTACCGGCCAGGTCAGCTCTGCGGCACCCATCTTCATAAGAAAGGATTCCGCTCTGTCGTTCATTCCATACATCCCATAGTCGAAAACCCAGGGGATTTCCGGGCCATGTTCCTTCAAATATCCGATCTCCTCCATGGAACGGATCAGCACTCCGTCAAATCCGGCTTCGCAAAAAGCCTTCTGACTGCGTTCGAAATACCGTTCCGCCTCGGTCCGGAAGATATGGGGCATCGTCAGCATACACTCTTTTCCCGCGTCGTGACAGGCCGAGACCGTCGTTTTCCAAAGCTCCGGCCCGAACTCAGCCGCATCCACATAGACTCGCTTCACATGAGGATTATCGAGACCTGCACTGAGACAGTCCGGGCGCTCGAGGGAAACGAAAATACGCGCCAAACCATTTTCTCTGCGGTTGGCAGTCTCCAACGTACCGCGATTCTTTTCGTCCGCCGTTTCCACCGTCTGCGGCACTGTTTCCACCATCTGCGGCACTGTTTCCACCGCTTGCGGCGCCTCGCGGCGGTACTGCTTAAGCACTGCGTCTTCCAGTGCTTCCAGCCCTCTTCTTCGCAGATCATTCAAAGACTGCACCGGAAGAAAGACTTCCCCGGCAAGCTCAACGGTAAGAGTTTCAAAGTAAAATGGAGTATTCCCGGTCTTTTCCAGCTGCTTTCTGATCCTGGCTTCATCCATGGGCTGTTTTAAAGCCTCCAGAACGGGATCACCGGACACGGACACGCGGCAGTCTCCGCAGGAAAGCTCCAGCAATGCAGGCTTTCCCGTCTCCAGGACAACCGTTCCCCGGATCGGCTCCTGCAGCTGCTTTTCCACAAAATTCTTATCCAGATAATCGAACAGCTCCTGGTTGCCTTCGCGGAAGGATGGTTTTTCCTTCCATACCACCATATCTTTCCCATTATGGCGGCGGTAGTATCCGTCCGTCTGGCCCCCGCGGTCAAACAGCTCCAGAAGGCGCTTTCTGTCCTTTTCATCCACCCGGTAACCGGCCCGTCCCCGTTCCAGATAAAGGTCCGTGTAGCGCCGGTAGATTTCCACCACTCCGGCCGTATAGCGCGGACTCTTCATCCGGCCTTCAATCTTCATGGAGTAGATTCCCGCTTCTATCATATCGGGAATGAGATCCAGGGTGCATAAATCCTTTAAACTCAGCACATACCGGCTGTCCTTCCCATTCAGAGTCTTCCCATCCCGTTTCACGTCATAAGGCAGGCGGCAGGTCTGCGCGCACCTCCCCCGGTTGCCGCTCCGTCCGCCGATCAGGCTGCTGAACAGACACTGACCTGAATAGCAGTAGCAAAGCGCCCCATGGACAAAGCTTTCGATCTCCACGTCCACCTCCCGGTGAATTCCCGCAATCTCCTCCAGAGACAATTCCCTGGCAGTCACCACACGCTCCGCGCCCAGTTCCTTCAGGAGGCGTGCTCCATACACTCCAGTTATGGTCATCTGCGTACTGGCGTGGACCGGCAATTCCGGGAAACGTTCTCTGATCAGCGCAAACGCCCCCATATCCTGAACGATAACCGCATCGACTCCCCGCATATAATAAGGCTCCAGAAACGCATATAAATCTACCAGCTCCGTTTCCTCATGAGCGTGTTCACGGTCATGTACAGTCTGCATCCATAGAGATGGGCATAATCAATCGCCTCTAAAAGACGGTCTTCTTCCGGATTATCCGCGTAAGCGCGGGCTCCAAACCTGCTGCCGCCGATATAGACTGCGTCGGCCCCTGCCGCCACTGCTGCCTTCATACTTTCCAATGACCCCGCCGGAGCGAGAATCTCTACTCTTTTCTGTTTCACGTAATCCTCCCTTATAAGCTTTTTCTAATAATAAGGGGATGTCTCCCTGCTCATGAGACATCCCCCGATTTTATTCCTTATTCTCACTGCCTGTCCGGACTGTGCCGCCGGTCTGACCTGCGTTCTTCTTACTCTCCGAAGCATTCCCGGCAGATGCAGCCTGTCTGGAGGTTCTGCCTGCTGCCAGCTCCTTATTCGCGGCCTCCAGCTTCATCTGGGTCGTCACCAGCTCATGCTTCAGGCTGTAGACTTCCTTTTCCATCTCATGCTTTTGCCGCTCCAGCTGCGCGATCTGCTCTCTCGCTTTGAAGTAATCGTCCGCCATATTCAGTTCTACCATGGCGGTCTGGTACTCTGCACTCTGCTTCGTAAAACCTTCCTGCCTCTTAAGCGTTGTGATCATCTCATTGATATAGCTGGCCACACGCTGCATGTAGCCCTCATCCTCGGTGCCTCCCAGAGTATATATTCTTCCATCTATTAAAACCTCGGTATAGTGCTTGGTATCCATGTCATGCTCTCCTGTTATCTTTTGCTGTATCGCTTTCTTATCATAATATACCATATTTTACACGGATGTCAAAGTGTTTTCCTGCACTGAGTTTTTACATTTCTTCCTGTTCGCAGCTATTCCAGAGCAAGTCCCAGATGGTGATACGCCCGTTCCGTCGCCACACGGCCGCGGGGCGTTCGGTTGATAAACCCGTTCATCAGCAGATAGGGCTCATACACGTCCTCCAAAGTCCCTGCATCCTCGCCGAGAGAAGCCGCCAGCGTCTCAAGCCCCACCGGTCCTCCCGAAAATTTCTCTATCATTGTGATTAAGATGGCTCTGTCATTGTTATCCAGTCCAAATTTATCCACATCCAGAATATCCAGTGCGAAATCTGCCACCTCTTTCGTGATCACGCCGTTGTACTTCACCTGGGCAAAATCACGAACCCGCTTTAACAGACGGTTCGCCAACCGCGGCGTACCTCTGGAGCGCTTGGCGATCTCCGCGGCGCCTTCCGGCTCAATCTCCACCTCTAATACCTTAGCCGAGTGGCAGACGATAATCTCCAGCTCCTTCGGCGTATAAAATTCCATCTTCTGTACCACGCCGAACCGGTCCCGCAGCGGGGCTGTTAAGAGTCCCGCCCTGGTGGTTGCACCGACCAGCGTAAACCTGGGTAAATCCAGGCGGATCGAACGCGCTGCGGAATCCTTGCCCAGCATGATGTCGATTGCGTAATCCTCCATGGCCGGATACAGGACTTCCTCCACCTGACGGTTAAGGCGGTGTATCTCATCCACAAACAGGACATCGCCTTCCTGAAGGTTATTCAATATGGCCGCCATCTCCCCCGGCTTCTCAATCGCGGGGCCGCTGGTCACTTTCATGTTTACGCCCATCTCATTGGCAATGATCCCGGATAAGGTTGTCTTCCCCAGTCCCGGCGGTCCGTAAAACAGCACATGGTCAAGGGATTCTCCCCTGGCCTTCGCTGCGTCGATATACACCTTTAAGTTGGCCTTCAGCTTCTCCTGGCCAATATAATCGTTCAGACTCTGCGGACGGAGGTTGGGCTCGATCCGCTTATCTTCTTCCGTAACTTCTGTCGTTATGATTCTTCGTTCCATCTTCTCATCTACCTGCTGTTTTTATAGGAATGCCAGATGCTTCAGCGATGCCTTCAGGACATCCTCGGAGGTCATGTCGTCACTCACTTCCACCTTGCCTACCGCGCGGTTCGCCTCGGTCTGGGAATATCCCAGCGCAACCAGCGCTTCGATCGCCTCTTTGGCCACACCTCCGGCTGATATCCGGGGCCTTCCGCTGCCGCAAACTGTGCAGGCAGAACCTCCGCCATATCAATCTTGTCCTTCAAATCCAGAATCACCCGCTGGGCCGTCTTCACTCCGATCCCCGGCGCCCTGGAAATTGCCTTCGCGTCGCCGGAAATAATAGCGACCCTCAAATCATCAGGCGTCATGGCCGACAGGACGCCCAGCGCCCCCTTCGGGCCAATCCCGCTGACGCTGATCAGCTGCTTAAACATCCGTAAGTCCTGCCGGTTTAAGAAACCATAAAGGCACATCCCGTCTTCCCTCACCTGAAAATATGTATACAAAATCGTCTCCATACCAATGCCCGGCAAGCGGTCCAGTACGGATAACGGTACATGGATTTCCAGACCGATGTATCCCGCTTCAATGATCACGGTGTCTTCAAAGATATCGACCAGAGGTCCCTTTACATAAGAAATCACGCGCTCAGTCTCCTTTTTCTCTTCTCTGCTTTGCCTTTTATCATATCATACCGTGTATTCATATGCAAGCAGTTAATCGAACAAATATTCTGTTTTCCCGTCCGGAGGTTGCCCTTCACAGCCTGGGAGGAATCCATTTTTCCGGTAAATACACACTTAAAAAGACCGGTTTAAGTCTTTCCTGAATTTTCTCCTTATGATATAATGACTCCATAAAAACGGATTTCAGGAGACATCACGATGATTACCATACACGAAACACCGCTTTTCCCTGAGACATACCCCTTGGACCGTCTCGGGAAGCGGGAAGACCTTTTATTTTTTGATATAGAAACGACCGGATTTTCCGGAGAATATTCCAACCTGTATTTAGTCGGATGCGTCTATTACGAGGGCGGCCGGTGGAACCTGGTTCAGTGGTTTGCCGACACCGTGTCTGCCGAGAAAGAGGTGCTTACTACCTTCTTTGAATTTCTGAAACGATTCCCTATCGTCGTGCATTTTAACGGGGACGGCTTCGATATTCCTTATCTTTTAAAGCGCTGCCGCGCCTACGACCTGCCTTACGATTTTTCCGGAGTGACGAGTCTGGATATCTATAAAAAAATCCGCCCTTACCGGAACCTGCTTGGCCTGGAGAGCATGAAACAGAAAGCCATCGAACAGTTTCTCGGCGTCGAGCGGGAAGATATCTACTCCGGCGGCCAGCTGATTGAAGTATATAAGGATTATTTATTTTCGCACGAACAGGTGCTTTTGGACATGCTTCTCTTACATAATGCCGACGATCTCCGGGGGATGCCTGGTATCCTGCCTATACTCAATTATCCGGACTATCTGGAGCACGGCTTCACGCTGGTAGATCAGGAGCTTCTGACACGGAACGATCTCTTCGGCCGGGAATATCACTCCCTCAAACTGATTTACCAAAGCGACTATACCGTGCCGGTTCCATTTTCCCGTTCCTCCTCCGTGGCCGATCTCGAAGCGAAGGGCGGACAGCTCACGGCCTCTGTCGATCTGTATGAGGGAGAGCTTAAGTATTTTTATCCTGATTACAAAAATTATTACTACCTGATCTATGAGGACCGGGCGATCCATAAGAGCGTCGCAGAATACGTGGACAGGGAAGCCCGCATCAAGGCAACGGCAAAGACCTGCTATACACGCCGTGCCGGCTGCTATCTGCCCCAGTTTGCTCCCATCTTTGAGCCGGTTCTTCAAAAGGAGTATAAGGACCGTATCACATACTTTCCATATGATGACAGGCAGTTTGCGGAACAGGAACGTAACGGCGGTTACGTCCGCCATTTACTGGATTACCTGTGCAGTAAATAGAGGAGAGGCAGAGCGCAAACGAGAGAGCGTTCGCTCAAACGCCCCCCTGCATCTTTCTGAATGCACGCGGAGATACGCCTTTCGCCTTTCTGAACGCGTCTCCAAAATAGTTTCCGTCTCCAAATCCGCACCGGTCTGCAATCTCTATGACAGAGCAATCGGAATTGAGAAGAAGTCTAGACGCCTCCCGTATTCTGATATTGGTCAGATATTCTTTATACCCAAAACCTGTGACCGCCTTAAACTTCCGGGAGAAATAGGCGGGACTCATGTGGCTTAATTCCGCCATCTCCTCCAGGGTAATGGGATTCTGATAATGATCGTAGATATATTTGGCAGCTTCCTCGATGGTCTCTTCTCCCAGTTCCAGCCGGCCATGATCCGTCTCCGCCTCCTGACAGCGGGACAGTGACACCAGAAGTTCATAAAAACACCCTCTTTTCATGAGCGGTGAAAATCCATCCTGTCCTGTCTCCTCATATTCGATCCGGCTGATCAGCTCTTCCACTCTGCTCCGGTTTCCACTTGGAACGGTAACCTTGGAGTTGCGGAAAATATATTCCACATTCTCTTCCCCGCACAGTTCCTTCATACTGTCGAGATATTCCCCGTCAAAGCTGATGGTAACCCTTTCATTAACCGGACTCGAATGGTATGTGGTCCGGTGTATCTCCCCCGGCTTTAAGAAGATAATATCCCCCGGTTCGACGTAATACAGCGTATGGTTGATAAATATCTTGCAGTGTCCCGAATAGAGATAATAAAACTCGTAATGCGTATGCCAGTGGCTTTCCGCCATGTGAAACTCATAAGACCGCTTTGTGCGGCTGATGTTGCATTTCATAGCTTTCCCCCAATCAATAATCACCATTTTTCAGCAGGGCCTTCATATAGGCGAAGGTCCGCTCTTCTCCATGTTCCTTCAGCATCAGAAGGAGTTCTTCCAGCAGCCTGGCCGTCTCCGGCGCTATGACCATATACTTCTTCGCATGGCTGTAATACTCCCAGGGGGATGCATCCGTGTAGTCCTTCCCCTTATATGTTTTGGACGCCGCGATCCGGTCCATCATCATCTCGATGACGTACTTAAGCGGCATCTTATGGCCGGCCAGACCCTTCGACATATCTGTCGTAAAGTCGATCCAGTATTCGTAATGATGCTTATTCCTCCCCTTGTGGTGAAGCCACGCCTTCGAAAAGCCCTTCTCCTCCCTTTCTGCAGCGTTGGGACTCCTCGTCCCCTGATAATAAATCACCCCTGGAATAAACTCTTCCGGACCGTATTTCGACAGATCATGAAGGAGTCCCTGTTTATAAAGCCCTACCCGGAAACAATTCTTCATGACTCTGAATTTATGCACCGTTATCGTATGAAAATGTCCCCAAAGATTATGTAACGTCATGGCCGCCTCCATCTGTTCTTAAAAGCGCAGAATACGCTTCAAATCGTTCCCATTTTACCACACTTTTCCTACTCTATGCCACTATAATTTCTTTCTTCTTTTATTTTTTAGATTTCTTATTTTTTTAAGCTGAAAATGTTTGACACCTTTCCCAAACTATGCTATTCTTAGGGAAGTTGCAGAGATGCTGCAGCTCAATATACTATAATTTTTTTATTCATTTTGGAGGTATCACAATGAAAGGTACAGTTAAGTGGTTTAACAACCAAAAAGGTTACGGATTTATTTCCGACGAGCAGGGTAACGACGTATTCGTACACTACTCAGGTCTGAACATGGATGGCTTCAAGTCTTTAGACGAAGGCGCCAGCGTAGAATTCGACGTAGTCGATGGTGCTAAGGGACCTCAGGCAGTAAACGTTACCAAATTTTAATCATTGACTTAGCGATGTACCTTTTTCAAGATGTGACCGCCACTGCGAATTTCCCATGCGTGGATTGAAATAACATAAAGGAAGAAGTACGATTGTTTTACATGATTACAGACAGAGCCACCCGATTTCGGATGGCTCTTTTTGACTGCACAGAGATATTTACCCTATGAAACCCTATCTCACCGCACGGTCGCGGATATCCGTCAGTTCTTCCACAGAGAAATTGTAGTGCCTGTTGCAGAAATGGCAGTTCACCTCGATGCTCTCGCCCTCATCAATCATTTCGTTTAATTCTTTCTTTCCAATACTGATTAATGCTTTTTCTACACGTTCTTTCGTACAGTTGCAGGTAAACTCCGCCGGAACCTTATCCATAATTTCAAGGCCAAACTCCCCTAATATATGATCCAGAATCATCTCCGGGGTATTCCCCTCATCCAGCAGTGAAGTAATGGAGGTGATCTCGCCCAGCTTCTTTTCCAGCTTATCGATCATCTCGTCCGACGCGCCCGGCAGAAGCTGAATGATAAAGCCTCCCGCCTGTTTCACCGTATTGTCCTTATTCATCAGGACTCCCAGTGCTACAGAGGACGGCGTCTGCTCCGACGTAGCATAGTAATAGGTTAAATCTTCCGCAATCTCTCCGCCGACCAGAATTGTCTGACCTACGTACGGTTCCTTTAAGCCGATATCCTTAATCACGCTTAAAACGCCCTCTCCCACGGCTCCGCCCACATCCAGCTTGCCTTTCTCATTAGGCGGCAGCATGACTCCCGGATTAAAGGCATAGCCTTTTACATTGCCCTTAGAGTCCGCGGTCACGGTCAGGCCTTCAATCGGGCCGCTCCCCTGTATCTTAAGGGTCAGTAAATCGTCATCGCCCTTCATCATAACACCCATCATGGCTCCCGCCGTTAAAAGGCGTCCTAAGGCCGCTGTGGCCACAGGGCTCGTATTATGGGCAAGCCTTGCTTGTTCCACCAGTTCTCTTGTTGTAGCCGCAAATGCACGGACCTCATGGTCTCCGGCTGTGGCTCGTACAATATAATCCGTCATCGTTCTTCCTCTTTCTTTCCGCGTTCCCTGGCAACGACGTAGATACGCTCACTGTCCTCCCTTATGGGATTCTCCGTAAATGCGTCATAAGCCGCCACAAAGTCCATTCCTGCCTCTCTAAGTGCCATTATCACTGTGTCCAGAGAATAGGCTTTCTGATAGTGAGTTTCCACATACTTCCGGTAGAGATCGTCCTCCATCCGGATAAACAGGGCTAAATCGTATTCATTGACCATGGTGTCCTGATCGTAATAATTCTCCCAGATGAAGCTGCTCTCCTCCCGGTCTTCCGCAATGGTAGATTCCCCAAGCACATTTTCATACTTATAGATTGTGTTTAAATCAAAAATAAAAATACCTTCCGGATCCAGGTAATTGTTAACAAGAGAAAATACCTCCACCAGATCGTCGTATTCCAGGATATAGTTGATACAGTCGCAGATGCTGACCACGGCTGCCACCGTGCCGTACAGCTCGAAATCCCGCATATCCTGAAGCAGATATAGAATATCACGCCCGGAGGCGGCGCGCTTATCCATGGCGATCTGAAGCATGTCCTCGGAATTGTCGACGCCGATCATGTCGTAGCCTTCCTCGGCCAGGAGCTCCGTCACACTTCCCGTTCCGCATCCCAGATCCAGGACCAGGCCGTCTTCTACGCCGTATTTCTTTAAAAGTCCGGTTAGATACCGGCACCATTCTCCATATGGAATATTATCCATAAAGGTATCGTACACCTCTGCAAATCCGGTATAGGCCTCCATCTGCATCTCCTCCTCTTAACAATCAAATACCCCGCACATAACATGCAGGGTATCAGTTTGCGTTACTATGCGTTCTTTCCGCAGCACTTCTTATACTTCTTGCCGCTTCCGCACGGACATGGATCATTTCTTCCGATCTTCGGTCCCTTTACAATGGTTCCTGAAGCTTTCTGCTTCTTGTACAGCTCTTTCTTCTTCTCTTCCGGAAGAAGCTGCTCCCACTGAGGAAGACCGTAAAGCCATTCCGCTTTCGCCTCTACCATGTTGTAATATAACTTTTCCGGATCGATCTCGATCTTTACAACAGTATCCTCGTCCATGGTGTCGATCGGGTTCTCATATCCCTTTAAGCTCTCATTGATACCATCTAAAAATCCTGTCATGGTCTGAACATCGGTACCGTACTTTTCAGCCAGTTCCTTCACAGTTCCTTCCACTACAGTCTCCGGCGCGGAGAGAATCTGCTCATAGATGCCTTTCTCCACTACGAAGTAATTAGACCATAACTCTTCCCTTGCTTTATCATCCAGCCCATCGCCATACGCCAGGGTTCTCCAATTTTCTAAAATAGTCATCGCTCAACCATCCTTTTATCTCTTATTTCTGTAATACTCCATGAATCAGTATATAACAACTTTGACAAATTTGCAAAACGTTTTTTGATTATTTGGACACGGAATCAAAAAAAAGTGCAGAAAGCTGCATAAACTCGAGGTTTTTCAGCCTTCCACACTAAAAAGGGGAGGATAAGTATTTCTTTTTTCTTTTGTTGATAGTATTATAATTCCCATTCTGGATTTTTTTATACCGGGAGATACCAACTTTTTTTAATGAAAGAATCCCCATGCCAAGCACAGGGATTTTACTTTTTTATTCGCTGATTGTTCTTGGATAAACAGAAACCTGCTTTTTGTCTCTGCCCTTTCTTTCAAATCTGACAACGCCATCCACGGTAGCGAACAGTGTATCATCTCCACCACGGCCTACGTTGATGCCTGGATGAATATGTGTACCACGCTGTCTGTAAAGAATGTTGCCGGCTAAAACGAACTGGCCGTCCGCTCTCTTGGCGCCTAATCTCTTGGACTCGGAGTCTCTGCCGTTCTTTGTAGATCCAACACCTTTTTTATGTGCAAAAAATTGAAGATTCATATTTAACATTTGTCAGTCCCCCTTATTAAGCGTTGATCTTATCGATCTTGATCTGTGTATAAGCCTGTCTGTGACCATTCTTCTTATGGTAGCCGGATTTTCTCTTATACTTGTAAACGATGACTTTCTTTGCTTTGCCTTCCTTTACAACAGTACCCGTTACAGTAGCTCCTGCTACGGTAGGACATCCAACTGCCAGTTCTCCGTTGTTCACAACCAGAATCTGATCAAATGTTACTGTTTCTCCTGCTTCGACACCAAGCTTTTCAACCTTGATTGTGTCACCTTCTGATACTTTGTACTGCTTGCCACCTGTTGCGATAATTGCGTACATATGGCACCTCCTGTTTTCTTTACTCGCCAATTTCGGTGGTCCGGGAAGCCGGACGCTTAGGACCTTGTTGAGCGGCACATACTTAGTTAGGATAGCATTATTTGGTTAATATGTCAAGAAAATTCCGGCTGTTTTACATTCTATCCCGCCAGATTTATTTTAAGTAATGTAAAAAACAGGATCACTGTCCCTAAAATTATAAGCGCGCAGCCACATTTACTGACAAAGTTCAGAATCTCTTTCATTCTGGACTGCCCTCTTAATCCGGGTACTGTAAGCCGGTAGATCGAATATCCCAAAAGTGTGCCCCACGTATTGTTAAACATATCATCCAGCTCACACAGGCCTAACCTGAAAAAATACTGAGTTGCTTCGATTGCCACCGACAAAAGAAATCCAAATAAAACCGTCAGCAGAGAGTATTTAAAGATCTTTCCATTCATTGGCAGAAGGTACCCCAGCGGGATAAAAAGGGCAATATTCCCCAGTATATAAAACCAGTGTATCCTTGAGTGCCGTTCCCACGCATACCTGACAGTCCAGAACAACTCCATATTGATCCTCGGTTCTGCTGTCTCCTTTCTGGCCAGCAGCGTGGCTGAGAAAATTGTGAACAGCCAGTAAAGAAGCAATTCTTTTTTGAGAACTCCTGCCGCTGTCTTCCTGCCAAAAAATAGTGCTGTGAAACTTACGGTTACAACCATTGCCAGGATTACAAGCATCACAATGGTTTGAGCCCCCGGAAATGTGTACGGATTCCAGATGCTGTTCCATGGGATTAGATTTGTGATGCTATTAAGCATGGCTTCGTGGTCTCCTTTTTTTAACTTTTTTGTATTCCATTAATTATAACATATTTTCTTAAAATGAAAACAACCTGTTCGATATTGAAATTAGACACCTGTTTCTGAATGAAGGCTGCTTCTTGATGCCTCCCCTTCATACACCCTGAAATCACACCGCCCCGCCCTTTTCACCTCATACAACGCGATATCCGCGTTGCGGTACAGCTCTTTGAAGTTTTCTCCGTCCCTCGGATAAAAGACGACGCCCAGACTGCAGGAGACTTCTCCTTTTTCCGGGTACTTCCGCTTAAGCAGGTCACAAAGCTGAGCGATTCTGGGAATCACATCCTGCTCAGAGGTGATATCATTTAAGAAGACCATGAATTCATCTCCGCCGATCCGGCCGCAGATGTCATTTCTTCTGAGAAAATGTTTCAGTATCCCGGCGGTCTCCTTGATGACCTGATCACCGAACTGATGTCCATAGCTGTCGTTCTGTACTTTAAACTGGTCGATGTCCAGCATAATCAGCGCGTGACGGGCCGCCGGGCCGCTCTCCTCCAGTGTCTCTGTCACCCTGGTCATAAAGGTGTCGCGGTTTAAGACTCCTGTCATTCCATCGTGTTCCACCCGGCGCTGCAGCCTGAGCGTTTCCGTTTTCTCCTCGTCGATATCCAGCGTCATCATAAAAAGCCGAACGTCGTTATTATATGGGTCCGCGATCAGCTGTATGGTTGCACGGACCCAGTAAAGGCTTCCGTCGTCCCTTTTTCTCAAGTAATCCATGTTACCGGAGGACTGTCCGTTATAATAGCGCAGCAGCAGTTTGTCTCTGTTAAAGAAATTATAGAATCTCGCCCGGTCTCCTTCATATACGAACCGCTCTGCGATGTAACGCACCGTCTCTGTGTATTTGTCAAATGGCCTGAGATAATCAGGTGGATCGTCCCCTGACTCCACAGCGTCTTTTGTCAGATTATACTCATAATAGCCAATGGTCTTGCCTTCCTGCGCCTTAAAATGCTGGCTCCATTTCTGATAAGTCAGTTCTTTCTCCCGCTGTTCCGTAATGTTCTCACTGGAAATAATGGCGCGGCGGGGTCTCCCCTCACTGTCGTAAATCATCGCAAATTTCGCGGAATACCAGCCGGTGGTGCCATCTTTTTTCCTCTTTTTGACGACTGTCTGTCCCTTTGACTCTCCCTGTATGATAGATTCGTAAAAATCAATATATTCCTGTCTGCTCTCCTCGTCGATGGTCCCCGACTCCACAATGCTGTACGGTGCATTGTCTGCAACCACAGGTAAACCGAATTCTTCCGCGGTTGCCTCCGGCTGAAAAAGCCGTCTGTTCTCCACATCGAATATATACATGTATTTATCCGTGAGTGCAAAGGCAGTTTTGCTCTCCTCCATGCTCATGCGGATCTCGTCTTCCATCCGTTTCCGGTCGGCAATATCCATCAGGGAACAGAGTACGCTCCCGGGTATATTCGGGTCGTAGGTGCACTGGACCAACAGCCACAAAATTTTTCCCGAACTATGTACTCCCCGGTATTCCATCTGAAATTTTGTCTTGCCGCGCACAACCTGATCCAAAAGGTTTTGATGGATCATCTGAAAATCCGCTTCCGGCAGAATAAATCTGGCATTTGTAAATCCCTTTTCTTCTGCCTCCTGCGAAGTATAGCCATAGATATCATAATAAAACTGGTTCGCATACAAAATTGTCAGATCATCATCCAGTGCCACCTGGCAAATACCACAAGGTACCAGGTCCAGTATGTTCTTGTAGTGCTTCAATATCGATCCTTCCATATGTCTGCCGCCTTTCCCGTCCGATGTCCGCATCTTGTTTCATTATATCCTCTCGAAGGATAACTGTACAGCCGGATTTCCATAAAAAATGCGGAAGCCCTGTAAACCTTACGTTTTCTGGCTTCCGCACTAAAAAGGGGAGGATAAGTATTCACTCATCTTTGGTATACTCCTATTTTAAACCAAAGAGAGATTTTTATACACTTCCCAATTAAATTATTTCTGTTTTTATTTTTTCGTACCGTTTTTTATCGGTGTCTTTTAAATTTTTTAAAAGGCCCTCCAGATAGATGCGGTCGAGGTTCAGCTTCGCCTTCCATTTCTGACCGTCGGGCTCCTGCGCCTTTTTCTCCAGCGCTTCCATCTCTTCCTGACACTTCCGGATCCGGGCTTCCAGGCCCGATACACTCGGCCCCTTCATAATAACCGGAAGATCCAGCGTTCTTGTCAAAAATTCCTGCATGGCCGTTTCCGCCGTCGCATCATCCCTGAAAATCCGCAGGAAAAGTTCCCGGCAACCGCGGTAAAAATCTTCCTGTTCCGAGTCTTCATCTCCGCCCCCGCTTACCAGGAATCCGTGGTCGGAGGGGATCAGGCACACAGCCCCTTCCCGGACAGTCTCCAGCGAACAGGCAGCCTCCTCAATCCCATGTTTTTCCATGATCTCGCGGACAAGATCGTATAAATACCATCTTAATTCATCCATATCGCTCCACCTCAAACTCAACCGTTAATTCACGTATTATTCCCGCTTCTTATAATCCCACTATTACTCCAGTCCCTTATTCTTCCATTTACCAATCCGGTAGAATACCACGGTCAATACCGCACCCAGTACCCAGGAAATCAGAAGGGATACCCAGATACACTCATATCTGCCGCCCGGAAGCTCCGGAGTCTTCGTAAAATGAGCGATGCCGTATGCCAGCGGAACACGGATAAATACCGTCGTTACGATGGAAATCCACATGGGGGTCATGGTATCACCGGCGCCTCTCATGACACCGGAGAGACTCTGTGTCACCGCCATGGCGATATAGCCGACCGCAAGGATCTTCATCATATTGGCACTCAGCGTCACCAGCTCGGAGGTATTGGTGAAGATACCCATCAGATATTTTCCGAAAATCAGAATCAGGCCCGTGATCGCCGCTGACGTTCCCGCCGCGATGATGGTTCCCTGTTTTGCTCCTTTATGTACCCGGTCGAACTCTCTCGCACCTACATTCTGGCCGGAATATGTGGTCATCGCCGTACCAAAGGAGAAGTTCGGCATCATGGCGAATCCATCCACACGCATGATGATAACGTTGGCCGCAATCACCATCTCGCCGAAGCTGTTGGTCAGCGACTGAACCACGACCATAGCCATGGAGAAGATGGCCTGGGTGATACCGGACGGAAGCCCCAGACGCAGGATCGTCATGATATTTTCCATATCCGGCTTTAAATATTTAAATTTCAGATCAAAGACATCCGTCATCCGTTTCAGCTTGAAGAAACAGAGGACTGCGGATACCATCTGTGCAATAACCGTGGCCAGAGCCACCCCCGCTACGCCCATCTGCAGGCCCGCCACAAACCAGAGATCCAGGACAATATTGATGACCGTCGCTACCAGCAGGTATACCAGGGCCGACAGCGAATCTCCCAGCCCTCTTAAAATACCGCAGAACATGTTGTAATATGCCACGCCCATGATGCCTACAATCAGAATCAGCAGATAAGAGGTACACCAGTCAATAATGCTGGCCGGCGTGTTCAGCATCTTTAAAAGCGGCCGGATCGTCACTGAACCGAGGACCATAATGATCAGCGAGGACACCGCGGTAAGAGTGATGGTGCTCCCGATGGTCTTCGATAAGCTTTCTCTGTCCTTTGCTCCAAAAAACTGGGACACCATGATGCTGGTTCCCATCGATATACCAATAAAAAGTACCAGCAGCAGATTTAAAATCGGGCTGGCACTTCCAACCGCCGCAAGGGCGTTATCTCCTACATACTTTCCGACTACGATACTGTCTACCGTGTTATAAAGCTGCTGTGCGATATTGCCGATCAACATGGGAATCGTAAAGATAACGATCTGCTTCCATGGTTTCCCCACCGTCATATCTGTCTGCGCAAATAAAGCTTTTAACTTTCCACCCATACGTTCTTCCAACTTCCTTCTCTTTCGAAATAAACGCCTGATCTCAAGACTCTGTTTTCAGGCGAATATATCTATTATATCGAATATCAAAGGAAACTACAAGCTTTTTTCCGTATGTCCCAAATAATATCGTTACAGGGTCTCACGCACAGCCCGAAGCGCCGCAGTGCATTCCTCCGGCCGCTCGTACATGGGATTATGCCCTGCTGCCGGAATCATGGCTATCGTTTTAAGAGGTGCGTCAATCGTATCAAAGTATGCCTTGCTGAGCGCCGTTGGCGTAATGTTGTCGTTCTCCCCAAGTATGTAGTGAACCGGCACCTCATAGTGCGGCAGGATTTCGCCAAGATTAAATGACAGCATCTGCAGATGGAATGGATGATTGACTTTCATAATCCGCATAAAACTGACGAGATCGCCCCATTGGAAGGAAGGGCTGCGCCGTAAGGTTTTAAATAGCTCGCCTATACCGGAACCGGAAACTGGGCCATTGTCGTATGCCTCCTGTATTTTTCGTAATTTAGGAAGCTGCTTCAGCAGTAATTCCGGATTATCGGGGGGGATAATCCCCCATACGCTCCAGCGCCTGTATATGTCTTTTGTTTCCCGCTTTCCTGGCCAGCTCTGATACTTCCTGATATGCAGTCCGTTCATTCTCCATGATGCTGATTACCTGCCCTATACCGATATAGGCCAAAACATTTTCCGGCTGCTGCAGCACATACAGGCTGCCTAGCAGGCTGCCCCAGGAATGGCCCAGGATGACAATCTTCTCCTCTCGATATTTCTGCTGCAAATGCTTGACGATGCCATGTAAATCTTCCAGCATCTGATCCACATTTTCCGGCATTCCGGTCTTCTTGTTTCTGCGGAGTGTTTTGCCCGCACCGCGCTGGTCCCAGTGTACGTGAGTAAATAAATCTCCCCAGGCTTTATCCAGCTCGTATGCGAAAAGCGATTCAAAGCTTCCGGGGCCGCCATGGAGATACAGGAGCACCGGGGTGTCGGAGGTTTTGGGGTAGTGTAACAAAAAGTGCTCGATGCCGTTTACCAGGATGTACTCTTCTTCAAATTGATTCATGGTCAGCTCCTTTGTTATGTAGTTTCATCGCCTTTTACCCGATTCGATGAATCCTGCTCATACCATCCACTATTTAAATTTTTCACATAAGCTTTCAATATACTGTCTCTTAGCAACCGCGTTCAGCCATTCGGATGGAATGTTTTCGATCCCGTAATAAATCCCTGCCAAACCTCCGGCGACTGCTCCAACTGTATCGGTATCATCCCCGAGGTTTACAGCCTTTAAGACACAGTCTTTATAGGAATCTGTATTCAGCAGGCACCATATGGCGGCTTCCAGTGTATGGACTACATATCCGCTGCTCTTTATCTCATGATCCGGCAACGCGCTAAACCCGTTTAAGTTTCTCAGCCTTTCATAGGCCGCCGTCTCCGGATTCCCCGCTGCATCATAACAGGAAAACGCTGCATTGACTCCCCGTTCTACGGAATCCTTTAAAGTCCCCTTCTCCCGGATTAATTCTTTTGCAGTGAGTACATAGATCCCACAGCCCACGAGGCTTCTCATATGGCGATGCGTTAAGGAAGACACTTCATGGATCAGCCTGATTTGATCCTTCACAGGCCATTGATCATGTAAATACAGATAAAATGCCATCGGCAGAATACGCATTAAGGAACCGTTGCCATTTTCGTATTCAGATACCATACCGCACTGCAGCGGTGCAGTCCCGTGTCCATAATTCATGATTGCCCTGCCTGTAGCATTCCCTACATCAAACACCTCGCCCGCCGCCGTATAATCTCCATACAGCAGCCATGCCGAAAATCTTTCCATGATATCGTTGTAATCTATACCGCTGGATTTTACAATGCTGTCCACCAGAGCAAGCGTCAGGCTTGTATCATCCGACCATACGCCCCTGGCCTGATGGTGGGTTCCATATTCCCTCATTTCCCGAACGGGATTCTCCGCTATTTCCTGCCGCGTTTTAAACTCAACAGGTACACCGAGCGCATCTCCGATTGCCAGACCAATCATTCCATCGTATAATTTCTTCAAAATTTCCTCCATTAAAATAATTCATTGCCGATACCATGCCGCTTGCTTCCAAAAATATATAGACAATTATACCATGGCCTTTTCAATAATGCTATAAAAGTATAGCGCAGTACTGTTTTGTCTCGTCATGATTTTGGGAAAAACGGGCAAAGGGAACGTCAAAAAAGTAAACAAAAGAAACGCCCGCATTTATTATCATGAGGCGTTTCTTCTTATAATTAATTTTAATCTGTATTTTCCGTTTTCCCTATCGCTAATTCCGTATCCGGCGCAGTTTAATTACCTGGTGATCCTCATTTGCGTGCGTTGGGAACAGGAATAGATCGCCCTGCTTATTGGCCGCCAGATCGTGGGCGCGCAGATCGGAATTGAAGGTTCCCAGCTGCGCCACCATGTTCAAATCCAAGTCGAAGACCGTCAGGTAGCCCGCGCGCCCCACGACGTAAATGTATTCGCCGTCCGTATCCACGCCGGAGGGCATTCCCATGTTGTTGCTGCAGTAGCCGACTACGTTGCCTTCCGTATCGAACACATGCACGGCGTCCTTCTCTCTGTCACAGATCCAGATATGGTCCCGCGCATCCACGCACAGCGCATGAACGATCAGCATATCTCCCGGAGTGTCCTCATAGGGCTTTTCCCAGTCTCCCACGCCGCCGAAGGTCTTTCGGTAAGTACCGTCCGCATTAAAGATATGTACGGCCCGGTTCCCATATCCATCTGCAAATATATATTCTCCGCTGGAAGTCATATCCACATCAGTCGGCATATTAAACGGCCCTGCAACCCGCTTGACACGACGCTGCGCCTCATAGAAGGCCCACATCCCCACAATGCCAAGGTATGGCTCCGTCGGGAAGATCTTACCGTCCCTGCGCATCCTGGCCAGCGTTCCCATATCCATTCCCGTGTCGCTGGGCTTTCCTGCTTCTCCGAAATCGCGGATTAGCGTTCCGTCTGTGTCAAATTCACGCACAATATGATTATGGGTATCGGTACAGAGGATCGTGTCCTGGGGTGTATACTTAATAAAATGCAGATAGTCCCCCAGCAGTTCTCCTCCAAACCCCTTTATGTACGTTCCGTCGGGCGCCAGCTTCACAATCTGGCTGGGATTTCCGCGCATCCCCAGGTAGACATTCCCTTCCGGGTCGGTACAGCCCCCGGCAATGCTGGCGCTTGCCACATTGCCCGGTAAATCCTTTGCAAAATCAGAAATATATTCATATGCAAACTCACCGCAGGAATATACTGTTTTCTGAATCTCATCTCGTCTGGCATCACAGTGTAAAATCTTCATGGTTTCTCTTCCTCTTTTCCTCATTTCCTAAATTTAAGTGCTTTGTACTTTTTCTTATTACACTTCCACCTTTATAACTATTTTTCTCATCCTGCACGGCTCCCCCACCGCACAATGCGGCTTATGCGCGTCTTCCGGCGCCAGAATGACGTATTCACCGGGATGCAGAATCACCATGCTCCCCTCCCTGGGTTCCTCCCAGTATCCCATGTCCTTTTCCGGGTCGTAGGTTCCCTTTTCCGTAAGGCCGTCACGCGCTGTCACTCCGATTCCTTCCAGACCATGGATTACGTAATGAATATCGAAGTGATGATCATGGGTTTCGAAATCAATTCCGGCCGCCGGTTCTGTCTCGTAGCTTTGCACCTGAACGATCACACCGGAGCATAATTCAAAATTTCCGACCGGCAGTTCCTCCAATCCCTCCTGTTTTAAGAAGGCAAGGGCCTCCGTAAACTTTTCATTTCTCAAATCATAACGATCCAGACTGCTGATTTTCTCAAATACCATCGATTTGCTCCTCTCTCTTTTCCGTCTTTTAAAATGGCCTTTCATAGCTGGTTAATTTCCCGCGCTTTGTGGCATGCCACAAAATGGTCCGGCAGGACTTCTTCAAATGCCGGCTGCCGGGTCCGGCATACTTCCGCCGCATAGGGACACCTCGGTGCAAATCTGCATCCGGGCTTCGGATTAATGGGGGAAGACAGTTCTCCCTGCAGAAGAACCCGTTTCTTCTCCACATCAATATCCGGTACCGGAATTGCTGACAGCAGCCCTTTCGTATAGGGATGCAGCGGGTGGTCAAACAAGTCGTCGGAACTGCTCTTTTCCACCATACAGCCGACGTACATCACCAGAATATCATCAGAAATATGCTTCACCACCGACATATCGTGAGTAATGAATAAATAGGATAAGCGGCTCTCTTCCTGGATATCCTGAAGCAGATTGATAATCTGCGCCTGAATCGATACATCCAGGGCGGATACCGGCTCATCACAGACCAGGAACTTCGGTCCCAGCACCAGAGCCCTCGCTATACCGATCCGCTGCCTTCTGCCGCCGTCAAGCTCATGAGGATAGGAGTAGGCAAACCGTCTCGCCAGGCCCACCTGATCCATCAGTTCATAGACTCGTTTCCGCATCGTCTCCTTATCACGGCAGGCGCGGACGATTTTCATGGGATCCATAATCAGCTCTTCCACACACATACGGGGATTTAAGGAAGCCAGCGGATCCTGGAAGATCATCTGCATCTCCTTGCACATCTCCCGCCGTTTCTTCGGCTTCAAATGGGTGATATCTTTTCCCTCAAATAAGACGGTCCCGTCTGTCGCTTCGATCAGCCCCAGCACCACGCGGCCCAGTGTGGATTTTCCGCATCCCGACTCTCCCACCACGCCCAGCGTTTTTCCGGCTTTCAGCGTGAAATTCACGCCGTCTACCGCGTGCAAATCTCCTCCCGGCGTTTTAAAATACCGTTTCAAATCCTTTACTTCCAGTAAATCAGCCATTGGCCTTCACCTCCCTGTGTCCCATTTTCGCCTCCTCCAGGTGAAAGCACCGGACCTTATGGCCGTTTCCCGCGTCCGAAAGGTCCGGATGGCAGCTTCTGCATGTCTCGTCCGCATAGGGACAGCGGGGATGAAAGCAGCAGCCCCCAGGCAGGTTGGCCGGATCGGGCATCAGGCCGTCGATGGGATTCAGCCTTTTTTCCTTCCGTGTCAGAGACGGAATGGAACGGAACAGTCCCATCGTATACGGATGAGAGGTTTCCTTGAAAATGTCGCGGAGAGAGCCGTATTCCACAATCTCTCCAGCATACATGACCGCCACCTTCTGGCAGCACTCCGCGACGATCCCCAGGTCATGGGTAATCAGCAGCACGGAGGTTTTTAAGCGGTTCTTCAAATCGTTGATCATCTCCAGAACCTGCGCCTGAATCGTCACATCCAGTGCGGTCGTCGGCTCATCCGCAATCAGAAGCGCGGGACTGCAGGCCAGCGCCATGGCGATGACCACCCGCTGCTTCATTCCGCCTGAAAGCTGATGGGGATAATCGGTGCTTCGTTCCGGCCCGATTCCCACCATTTTTAACATATCGAGACTTCGCTCTACCGCCTCAGCCCGGGAGCACTCCATATGGAGGCTGATGGTCTCGACGATCTGGTCTCCAACCCTCATGACCGGGTTGAGAGCTGTCATGGGATCCTGAAAGATCATGGAGATCTCATTTCCCCGCAGTTTCCGCAGAGCCGCCTGATCCATGGTCACCACATTTTCTCCCTTGTAGAGAATCTCTCCGCCTACAATCTTTCCGAGGGTTGGGGATCAGGTTTAAAACCAAAGCCGTCGTCGTCTTTCCGGCTCCGGTCTCCCCCACCAGTCCCAGCGTCTCGCCCTCCTCCAGGGACAGATCGATTCCATTTACCGCACGGAAAGTCGCCTGTTCCGTTACGTAGTGTATGTTCAAATCATTAATTTCCAGTAAGCTCATGTGATCTCCTCCCCCTACTGCTTCAGCTTGGGATCCAGCGCGTCACGCAGACCGTCGCCCAATAAGTTGAATCCCAACAGAGTCGTCATAATCGCCAGGCCCGGGAAGATTACCAGAGGCCAGAAGTCACGGATATATGCGCGGCCGCTGCTTAAGATGGCGCCCCACTCGGGCGTCGGCTCCTGAACCCCCAGTCCGACAAAGCTTAAGCTGGAAATCGTAAGAATCGCCATTCCGACCTTTAAGGAAGCGTCCACAATAAGCGGTGCAATCGTATTTGGCAGCACATGGTGCACTATGATATAGGCATGGCCGGCACCTCCCGCCCGTGCCGCCTCGATGTACTGCTCATCCCGTATGGTCATAACCGTAGAACGGAGGATTCGCGCACCTCCCGGTATACTGGCAAGCCCGACCGCGATTCCGGTATTCAATAAACCGGTTCCCAGGGCCGCTGAGATCGCCACTGCCAAAAGCAGGCCGGGAATGGACATGATAATGTCAATCACACGCATGATAACGGTATCGTACATTCCCCCGAAATATCCGGCCACCGCGCCGAGCACGGCCCCTATCACCAGAGAAATGACAACCGCGATCAGTGCCACGATCAGGGACACCCGGCCGCCGGAAAGAATCCGCGCCAGGGGAGATCGCGCCGTACTGATCCGTGCCAAATGGATGAGCCAGGCACGGATAGACAAACCGGTCACCGAAGGACTGGGCGCTGTAATCATAGGGGGTTAAAAAGTTGGCAAAGATTGTGGCAAAGAGAACGGCTGCCACCAGAATCAGACCTACGATGGCAAGCCTGTTTTTAAACAGGCGGTGCATCACATCGCGCCACTGGCTGTGTTTACGGGTCATCCCTTCCAGAGACTGTATGTAAGTTTCTTGTTTCTTTCTTCCGGACATATTATGACCCCTCCTTTGCAGTTGCTTTTTTCTTCCTGCCGGATACGTACTGTGAACGGATTCTTGGATCGGCAAACGCATAGCACAAATCCACGATCAGGTTCATGATACAGATAAAGAATGCAAGAATCAGGACACAGGCGTTGATCACCGGATAGTCCCGGCCCGAGATTCCGGTCAGGAGATAGGAACCGAGACCGGGCATGTTAAAAATCGTTTCGATCACCACGGACCCCGCCATAACGGTTCCCAGCTGCATGCCTACCACTGTCAGAATCGGAATCACGGCGTTGTGCAGCGCGTGGCGCCAGATCACCGTATTTTCCCTGCAGCCCTTGGCTCTGGCCGTCCTGATATAATCGGAGCGGATCACCTCCAGCATGGACGAACGGGACATACGGGCCACATTGGCAACGGTTCCCATGGAGTTGGCCAGGACTGGAAGCACCATGTATCTCCAGTTTCCCATCCCGGTGGCTGGCAGCCATTTTAACTTCAGCGCAAACACGATAATGCAGATGAGTGCCAGCCAGAAATTAGGCATGGCCGCGAAAAACAGAGAGCCTACCGTGACGCTGTAATCCATAGCCGAATACTGTTTTGTGGCGGAGATCACGCCGAAGGGAACGCCGATCAGCGTGGTGACAATGACACTCAGCACCCCCAGCTTTACGGTGATGCCGATGCGGGAAATGATTTCTCCGCTGACCGCGTGCCCATAGGTATAGGAATTGCCGAAGTCAAATTTCGTCACAATATTCACAATGTACCGGAAATACTGTGCAAAGAACGGCTGATCCAGTCCCAGTTCATGCTTTAGGCTGGCATAAGCCTCCGGCGTGTACCCGCTGGCTCCCAGCATGGACATGACCGGATCCCCCGGCGCAAAGTAACTGATGCTGAAAACGATCAGCAGTACGCCGAGGCAGACCGGTACGATCCACAAAATTCGTTTCAAGATATATTTAGCCATTTCGTCAACCTCGTTTCATTTCCTGTTATTTTAGAATCACGTAACGCAGGTTTGCGCTTACCGCGCTGTGCAGGCTGACGCTTTCGATCTTCTCAGGATTGTAGGCCACAGCGTCCACAGACTCATAAAGCGGAATAATCATGGCGCGGTCGTGAACGTACTGCTGAAGCTCTGCGTATTTCTCCTTGCGCACATCGTCATCCGTCGTATAGTTTGCTTCTTTATAAAGTGTCACAAATGTCTCATCTGAAATGGCCGCAAATGGGAACGTCGCCAGTTCAGCCGGGAAGAACCGAAGAGAAATATAGGGTTCCCCGCATACGGAGCCGGTATCGGAATCCTGGAAATTCAAGTCAGTCCCACCCTCTGTCAGCCATGCGGAAAACGCGGTTGGGAAGTCGGTGAAGTTCATCTGCAGATTGATGCCCAGCTGCTGCAGGTAAAACTGAATTACCGTGGCTGCATTGGTCTTAACCGCCTGATCCACAGTCGTCATATTCAGTGTAAAGTTCACGGTTGAGCCATCTGTCACGTAACCAGCTGCCTCCATATACTGTTTCGCCTTCTCCAGATCATACTCATAGACACCGGTGTCCTTGTAATAGGGGCTTACTGATGTGATGATGGATCCCGGCACCTCCGCTAACTCCCCGCGGGCCGATTCTGCAACGTCCTGCCAGTTTACGCCGTAAGCAATCGCCAGCCGCACATTTTCATCCTTCATGTACTGATTGTTATTGTCCAGAGCCAGAAGGATATTTTCTCCCTCATGGGTCGTCATAACCGCAATTTTATCATCGGTCAGCGCGCGGCTGTAATCGCTCTCCGCGATGTTAAGCGCAAGATCGATCTCCCCTGTCTCCAGAGCCATATACATGGCGGAATCCTCCGCATAGTGATTGATCTTCACGGTGTCTGCGCCTGTGAACTCGCCCCAGTAGCTGTCGCGGCGCTTCAGAGTGACATAGGAGTCTGTCACGTATTCAGCGACCTCATAAGGTCCGGAGCCGTTGGGCGCGTTAAGCCATGGATCAATGTTGTCGAATCCGGTTTCCTCGCACCATGACTGATCGAGCAGGTATACGACGCCCATGTTGATAATGCCGGGGCCGAATTCCTGTGTATTCGCCAGATATACGGTAAATCCGTCCTCGCTGACATAGGACTTATCCCAGTCAACCGTTGCATAGTACGCGGCCTGGTTCGTCTCCCGGTCCACCAGAGTCTTTATGGAGAAGAGAACATCGTCTCCGGTCATCTGGTCGCCGTTTGCAAAGTAGACATCGTCTCTGCACTCCATGACAAAGGTGGTGCCGTCTTCTTCATAGTGCCACTCTTTTAAAATATCGGAGAAGGGATTGTTGTCCTCGTCATAATAGAACAGGTAGTCGTAAACGAGGTAACAGCCCCAGTGACATACTTCATTTTCGCTTCCCGGCATAAATGTGCCGAGTACATTGATAGTGCCTACGTTCAGAGTCTTCTCCCCTCCGCTTTCACCTGCTTTTGTACCGGCTTTAGTTCCGGCATTCGTGCTGCTTTCTCCGGCAGGCGCCGCCGTGCCTTCTCCCGTATTTTTGTTCCCGCCTCCGCACGCTGTCATGCTCATGACCAGCGCCGCGGCAAGAAGCAATGCCCCCAGTTTTTTCATTGTTAAACTCCTCCTTTTATTTTTGCTTAATTTATTCAGCAGGGCGCAGATCCTGCACTTCACAATGCGTTACGTAATGCAGTACCAGGCCTTCCGCTTTCTCTTCTTAATACCGGTCCGCCTCTGAGTATGTCTCATACGGCTTCGGCACCTTCGGTTCCTTCTCCGTTCTTCCGTCCACGCGGTACTGCCAGTGATAGGAAGTCGGCGAATTGGCCAGATTTTCCGGAGCACGGTCTTCTGCAAACGGGAGATTGGACCGGAACATGGCGTCCAGCCGTATTCCATCCGTCGCATAGCGCTCCTCGGCAAAACGAACCCAGTCGCTGCCGCATGGAAAACGCACCAGATCGTACTGATGAAGATGAAGAATCCTCCACTGTTCCCCTTCCCGGATAAAGTCCGCCCCCAGACGCCAGACGGCGCATTCCGCCCGATATGCCTTTCCATCCGCTGTCTTTGAGGTGAGAAGCGCTCTTTCTTCCGGGTCTCCTGTGCCCAGATCACCCGCGTCGGAGTCCAGCCCCAGCACAAACCACATCCCCCTGGCGGATCTGCCGTCTGCCGCCGTCTCGATGACAGGGGTAACGGGAAGCAGCAGCGTAAATTTGCCGGCAATGTGGTCCTTCTGATAGTAGGTCGCCACCTTTTCCCTGGTGGAATACCTGCCCGAAGCCCCGATCTCGATGCTTACCTCCTCCGACCTGGACCAGAGCTCATCCATAATTTGTCCGCCCTCTCCCGCAAACAGCAGATGGCAGTATGTCCCTATTATATTTTCCACTTCCGCTCTGGTCTCCAGGCGGTATAAACGGTTTTCCACAGAATTGTCCATCATCCTCACCTCCTAAAATGCGATACACACAGGGGACGGAATCTTACAGCCAGCCCCGGTGTAAACCAGCGTCTCCCCCTCAACACGGTAGAGGTCGAGATATCCCTGAAACTGATAGGCCACCACCAGATATTTTCCATCAGGCGTGAAATTTATGTCTCTCGGCATCTCTCCGCCCGTCTTTACCACTAACCGGAGTGTGAGACGGCCCGTCTCCGCCTCCACACCATATAGCGAAATGGAATCCTCCCGGTTTTCTCGTCCCATGCCGCGGTTGCTGACCGCCAGAAGCCTTCCTCCCGGACACAGCCGTATGGCCGCCGGCTCTGTTCTTCCCTTCATACCGGAAGTCCGTACGGAAATAGTCTGCACAGGGGCCAGCTTCCTCTCAAATTCCGGTGTAAAGGAGTAGACGGAAACCATCTCATCATCCTGCCGGTTCACATAGAGGAACCGGCCGTCTTCGCTGAAAGTCAGATGCCTGGGTCCGGAGTGTGCCTCCATCTCCTCAATCCAGATGATCCTGTACCGATCTTCACAGTCGTAAATATAAATCCTCCCCCCGATCAGCTCCACCGCCGCTAAATATCTGCCTGCGGGCGATTTCATCACACAGTGGAGAAAAGGCCCCACCGGAGTCGTATCGAGAGATGCTACGCAGGCCAGCCGCTCACCGATCCTTCCATCCTCCTGCCTCCTGTAAGCCTCCATCGTTCCCCGATAGAAATTGCTGACATAGATTTCCGCGCTGTTGTCATCACAGCACACAAAGCAGGGGCGCTGGCCGTCCGTCACCGCCCAGTTCTGTTCTTCAAATTTCCCATCGCTTATGTCATAGGCCGTCATGCCGCCGCTGGCTCTTCCCTTAAAGGTCATCCCCTCGCTCAGCACATAAAGATTCCTTCTGTCCTTCGATACGGTCAAATATCCCGCATGATACATGGGCCTCGTATCCATCACACGGATCTTTCCCGTTAATGCATTGAGTCCGATCCGGTAAATCCCCCGGCTTCCTCCGGTTGAAGTGGTACCCACAAAGCCTGTATAGTCGGGCAAAAATGTTTCTGCCATTCTGTTACTCCTCTCTGATTGATGTATCTCACCGCTTATGCACTTTTTCTATTTTCTCTTTTATTACGATACATTTATTATCTATTTTTACTTATACCATGTCTGAGCGCTCCTGTAAAATTCCAAAACCGGAATAGCAAGTATAACTTTTGGATTATACTTGCAAAAATCACTTTTCTGCTATATAAAAATACCAGATACCAGGAGCCTTTTCCACTGGCTCCTGCATCTGGTATTTTGCCGTCAGTCTGCTGTATACGCTCTTAGCGCCGCATTCCGGTCACTTCCATACAGGAATTCCCCGCTGCTCCAAATCACTGTTCAAGGCGTTCTGATTCCTTAAAAAACGCTGTGTCACAAAATGGATAAAATCCTGATTCTCGGCTGTGTAATAGTGATCCTTTCTGGTCACCAGCGTCACACTCGCCTTTGCCTCACAGTCGCTGATGGGAATAAAGTAGATTCTGTCGGTCGGATCTGCATCCTCCTGCTTTGTCTCCACCGATTTATTTTCCTCAAACATGGGCATGCAGAAT
>NZ_JBKVCZ010000033.1:0-53604 GCF_046966825.1 Hungatella sp.
CCTCTCATGTCTAAAGGCACGAGTCTCCATGTGCAGTTTATGAAACAGAAATTTATCATAGGAATAGACCAGAGCACCCAGGGAACGAAGGCGATACTGTTCGATGAAAATGGAAATCTGCTTCACCGGACGGACAGGAGCCACGCCCAGCTGATTGATGAACGCGGCTGGGTGGAACACGATCCGGAAGAAATCTACCGGAATACGCTTCTGGTGGTAGAAGAGCTGCTGGGGAAGAGCGGCGTGGACCGCGAAGCCGTGGCCTGCGTGGGAATCAGCAATCAGAGGGAAACCGCCATGGCGTGGAACCGGAATACCGGGAAACCCGTCTATAACGCCATCGTCTGGCAGTGCGCCAGGGGAGAGGAGATATGCAGGCGGATTGCGGGAAGCCGATTGGAGACATACCCTGGCACGGCCGGGGAGGTGAGGCAAAAAGATGATCTTAGTGCAGCCGAAGACGTGAGACAGAGAACCGGCCTTAAGCTCTCCCCGTACTTCTCCGCTGCAAAACTGGCCTGGATTATGGAACACGTGGAAGGGGCTGCCGGTCTGGCCGCCCGCGGGGAGCTTTGCTGCGGCACTATGGACAGCTACCTGGTATACCGTCTGACAAAGGGGAAGGAATTCCGCACCGACTATTCCAACGCTTCCAGAACCCAGCTCTTTCATATACGAGATTTAAAATGGGATGAGACGCTGTGCGGAATATTTGGAATTCCTATCGCCTGCCTGCCGGAGGTGACTGATTCCGATGGATATTTCGGAATGACCGATTTTGAGGGAATCCTGCCTGCCGAGGTGCCGATCCACGGCGTGATGGGTGATTCCCACGGCGCGCTGTTCGGCCAGGGCTGTCTCACCCGCGGCATGATGAAAACCACGTACGGCACGGGTTCCTCCATCATGATGAACATCGGAGAGCAGCCGATCTTCTCAGATCTGGGAATTGTCACCTCCCTGGCCTGGAAGACGGGCGGCCGTGTCCAGTACGTGCTGGAAGGAAATATTAACTATACGGGCGCCGTCATCACCTGGATGAAAGATCAGGTGGGCCTTCTGAAGCATGCGGCGGAATCGGAGGAACTGGCCAAAACGGCCAATCCGGCAGACCGCACGTACCTCGTTCCGGCGTTCTCCGGTCTCGGGGCTCCGTACTGGCGCAGCGACGTGTCTGCTGCTTTTGTCGGTATGAGCAGGACCACCGGCCGCGCCGAAATGGTGAAGGCCGGTTTATGCAGCATTGCTTACCAGATCGCAGACATTGTGGCGCTGATGAAGGAAGCGGCCGGAATCGGTGAGGTGGAGCTTCGGGTCGATGGAGGTCCAACAAAAAACAGCTTCCTGATGCAGTTCCAGAGTGATATACTGGATAGCAGAATCAGGGTGCCCGGGGTGGAGGAGCTTTCCGGCCTTGGAGCAGCCTATGCGGCCGGTCTTGGAGCCGGGATTTACGATGAATCCCTGTTTGGAAGGCTTCCGAGCATCCAGTACGCGCCTGCGATGAATCCCGCGGAGCGGAATGAAAAGCTGAAGGGATGGAAGGCGGCCGTGGAAATGGTGCTGAAGCCTTAAGAAGACTATAGCGTGTCTGAGGGAGCAAAGGAGAATCATCATGTTAGAGATCGTAAGAATCTTAATGGATTACGAAAAAGATCCGGCCGGCGTCGAAGAGATGCCCCAGTTTAACTGGGAACTGAAGTCGGATAAACGCGGTGTCGTGCAGAAGGCGTACCAGCTGCAGATTGCAGAAAACCGTGACTTTGATACACCTGTCTACGACAGCGGAGTGACAGAGAGCTGTGAATCCGCCCACATCCGCCCGCTTCACGTGGAACTGAAATCCGCTGTGAATTACGGTGTCCGTGTCCGGGTATGGGCAGGAGCAGGAGATGTCCTCCACGCCGCTTTAGCGGAATGTGAGGAGAGCGCCTGGTGTGAGGGAAGCTTTGTGACAGCCCTGCTAAGCAGCGAGGAGTGGAAGGCGCCCTTCGTATCGGCCGAATCCGCGCCCGCCTGCCGGGAAGAGTCGAAGGGAACCCTGGTGAGAGGAAGCTTTTCGGTCGGCAGTGGTTTAAAAGAGGCGTATGCGTTTACCACGGCGCTGGGGCTGTACCATTTCTATTTAAATGGAGAAAAGGTGGGAGAGGATGAGATGACGCCCGGATGGACATCCTACCGCCGCCACCTGCTGTACCAGACGTACGATGTCACCAGATGCTTAAGAGAAGGCGTCAACACCGCAGGCGCCATGGTGGGGGCGGGATGGTACAAAGGCGTCATGGGCCTCACGAGATCCCGCAATAACTATGGAGACCAGACTGCGTTCGCCATGCAGCTGGTTTTGAGATATGAAGACGGACGGGAAGAGACCGTCTGTACCGGAGACAGTTGGGAGGGGGCGGACGCCCCGGTGGTATTTTCTGAAATATACCACGGGGAAACGTATGACGCCTCTCTGGAGCTTCCGGGTTGGTGCGGGGCTGACAGGAATGCCGCAGATCATACGTCCGGCGGCTGGCATGCCGTGGAAACCGTCCCGTTTGACACCTCGGTCCTGCACGCACAGGGCGGCGCCAGAGTCCGGGTGATTGACCGGATTCCTGCGAAAGAAGTTTTCATCACACCCAAAGGGGAGACTGTCATCGATTTTGGACAGAATATGGCAGGAAGAATCCGCGTGACGGCAAGCGGGAAGAAGGGCGATGTCATAGAGCTGCGCTGCTTCGAGATTCTGGACACGGAGGGCAGCGTCTATCTGGATAACCTGCGGAAGGCCAGAACCACAATGAAGTATATCTTTGGAAGGGACGGCGAGATTACGTACCACCCGCATTTTACCTATATGGGATTTCGGTATGCCCTGGTGGTCTCGTATCCGGGAACGCCGGAGGCGAAGGCATTTACGGCAGAGACGCTTCACTCCGGGATGGAGCCGGCCGGAGAGATCACCTGTTCCAATCCGCTGTTGAACCAGCTTCATCACAACTATCTATGGGGGCTGAAGGGCAATTTCTTAGATGTGCCTACGGACTGCCCGCAGCGTGACGAGCGGCTGGGATGGACGGGAGACGCTCAGATTTTCTGCCGCACGGCGTGTTATCTGATGAATACCTATACCTTTTATAAGAAATGGCTTTGGGATTTAAAAGCGGATCAGACGCCGGAAGGCGGAGTTCCCCATGTGGTTCCCAACATCGAGGAGGAGCACGCGGAAGGCAACTGGCTTTTGAAGCAGGGACCTCATTCCGCCTCCGCATGGGCGGACGCAGCCGTCATCGTTCCATGGACCATGTATCTGATGTACGGAGATACGGCGATCCTGGAGCGGCAGTACGACAGTATGAGGAAATGGATCGAGTTCATGAGGGAACACTCCGAGGATTACATCTGGAATTACAAGCTTCAGCTGGGCGACTGGGTGGCGCTGGACGCCGAGGAGGGAAGCTTCTTCGGGGCTACGCCGACCGACCTGACCTCCACGGCCTATTTTGCCTATTCCACAGGATTATTTGCCAGAATCGCCGGAATTCTGAAGAAGGATGAAGCGGCGGAGTATGAGGACTTATACGGGCATATCGTGAAGAAGTTCCAGGACACCTTTTTTGACGGGAACGGCAGCTTAAAGGCCCAGACACAGACCGCCCATATCGTGGCACTTTACTTCGGACTGGTGCCGGAAGGCAGGACCGAACAGACCGTAAACGGGTTAAAACGCCTTCTGGATAAAGAAGACGGCCATCTCGTAACCGGTTTTATCGGAACGCCGTATTTCTGCCACGCCTTAAGCCGGAATGGCTGCTTAAAGGAGGCTTACGACCTGCTCTTAAAGGAAGATTACCCTTCGTGGCTGTATCAGGTGAAGATGGGGGCGACCACCATCTGGGAGCACTGGGATGGGATCAAGCCGGACGGAACCATGTGGAGCCCGGGAATGAATTCCTTTAATCACTATGCTTACGGAGCCATCGGCGAGTGGATGTACCGCGTTATGGCTGGAATAGAGACAGATGAGGCCGCTATCACAGGGGCGGGCTTTAAACATGCGGTGATCTGGCCGCGTATGGGTGGAGGCTTAAGCTATACCGATGCCAGACATAAGACCATCTACGGCACGATCCGTGTGCGCTGGGAGATGGAGGGAAAACGGATCTCCTTATTGGCAGATATCCCGGCCAACACCGGAGCGGCCATACGTCTTGACCGTGCGCAGCGCGTGGTGGAAGACGACGGATTGTGCTTTAGACCTGGGGACGGATTTATGGAGGCGGAAGCCGGGTCCGGGACGTATCGGATTGTGTTTGAAATATAGCAGGAAAAACAGAGTGAACATACTGGGAGGGCAAGGCGGCCCTGGTATGTTCACTCTGTTTTATTTTACGTTGAAATACAGGACCTTTCTGCCTGATATGTAATAAATGAATAAAAAGGAAAAATGAAATGAAGAATTATATACAAATTAGCTAAAAATGTATTGACTATTAATAAGTCTTGTAGTATTATCAGTAATAGTAATAGAAATAATATTAAAAGGGTATGGAGGTAGGCAATGACAAAGAGGGAGCGGGTAATCACTGCAATTCAGGGGGGTGAGGCCGATTATGTTCCGACTGGCTTTTCTCTGCATTTTCCTGCAGAACGCGCATTTGGAAAGGAGGCTGTAAAGTCACATCTGGAGTTTTTTGAAAGGACTGATACGGATATTCTGAAGATTATGAACGAGAATCTCGTTCCGGATATCGGAGAGATACGGGTTCCGGAGGACTGGAATAAGATTCCGTCGTATTCCTTAAAAGACACCTTTATGCAGGATCAGATTCATCTGGTAGATGAGATTCTTCAAAAGTGTGATCCCAGTGCTTTCAAATTAGGCACCATTCACGGGATCTGCGCTTCGGCAATCCATCCAATTGAAGCGAGATACGGATACGAGGCTGTCAGAGAACTGTTCTGCACTCACATCAGGGAAAATAAGAAACCAGTAATCGAGGCATTTAAGCGAATAACCGATGGCATGTGCCAGTTGTCCCAGAAATACATCGAGATGGGACTTGACGGTGTCTATTATGCGGCTTTAGGCGGAGAGAAGCATTACTTTACGGACGACGAGTTTGCCGAGTGTATAGAACCGTATGACAAGCAGATTTTACGTGCAGTGAAAGAAGCGGATGGGTACACATTTCTGCATATGTGTAAAAACAATCTGAATATGAACCGGTATGCGACGTATGGCGATTTAGCCGATGTCGTGAACTGGGGAGTTTATGAAACGGGATTTTCTCTTGAAGAGGGGAGACAGTTATTTCCGAACGCCGCTGTCATGGGGGGACTGGCGAATCGAAGTGGTGTCATGGTAGATGGTACCGGAGAGCAGCTCGCAGAGGCAGCAAAAAAAGTTGTTATGGATTTTGGAAAAAAGGGTTTCATCATGGGGGCTGACTGTACCCTTCCAACAGAGATTCCATATGAAAGGATTAAGATAATTGTAGACGCAGTAAGAAGTATTTAAAAGGAGAAGAATGTTATGAGAAGAAGAGGCGCAGCAACTTTATTAATGGTTTCCATGGCAGCATCATTACTGGCGGGATGCGGAGCAAAAGAAAGCAGTCAGCCGACAACGGCAGCGGTCCAGGATACGAAGGCGGCAGAGAGCAAAACAGCAGAGAGCAAAACGGCAGAGAAGGAGGAGACAGAGAAGGCAGCAGAAGCTACAGTATTTCCGAAAGGAACTGTAACCTTTTACATGAACGGCAATCCTCAGTACAGACAGCAGTATTTTGAGACGTGGCTCGATAATCACAGGGATATTGCACCGGAAGTTTCTGTAGAGTTCGTGCAGGTGGAGAGCAACGCGGATGCCAGAGAAAAAATTACGATGACTTCCCTGGCGGGGGCGGTGGAGGACCTGCCTGATGCGGTGTTCTTAGACAGGCTGAATCTGATGGATTTGGTGCAGGCAGGATTACTGGTTGATGAGACCGGCTTTCTGGAGCCGTTTGTAGAGAAAATGGTTGACGGCGCTGTTACAGACGGCATGGTAAGCGGCAGGATGTACGGACTCCCGGATTCCGTGAGGCCGCAGCTGCTGATGTATAACAAAGAGATTTTCGATAAGTACGGCGTAGATCCGGAACAGATGTCTACGATGGATGGCTATATTGAGGCGGGTAGACAGCTGAAAGAAAAAAGCAGCGGTGAGGTTTACTTATCCTGGATAGGCTCTAATAATATGACCTGGAAGTGCTGGGGAAGGCGCGGACTCATGCCGCAGGCGAATGCGAAGATCTGGGACGATGACGGAAATGTCATTATAGGCAGTGATGAAGGGACAAAGACAGCCCTGGGTGCATTGGATACCATGTATTCGGAGGGCCTCCTGATGCGTGTGGAGATGTATGATCCCGCGTTGTACGATGCGGTCAACAGCCAGAAGATCGCTACCTTTGATATTGGCGCCTACTGGGACGAGTTTATGAGACAGAATTGCCAGGCCGTAGCGGGACAGTGGAGAATTATGTCGGCACCGGTATTTGACGGTGCAGGCAGGGCGGGCGCCCCTGTATCCAGTTATTTATGCGTGCTTGAAAAGGGAAAAGACGGCGTTTATAAGGAACTGGTAGAACAGATGTGGAAAGATTTCACTTTTGATAAAGAATCAAAGGAAGCATGGGTTAAATCGATGGAAGAGCAGAATGCGCCGTATACGAACCCGATTTCCTTAGAGCTTTTAGAGGACGATTTCTGGAAGGAGCCTTCTGATTATTATGGAGGACAGTCTTTCCGTGAATGGGAGGCACTGACTCTTAAAAATGGTGCAGATAATATGGTTGTAACGCCGCAGGATGCGGAGGGAGACGAGATCATTTCCGCCGAAATTGAAAAATATGTAGCTGGAGACCAGACGATGGAAGAAGCAATTGCCAATATGGATAAAAATCTGAAGGCTAAGATTGGAAAAGCTGAGATTGTAAAATAACTTCTATTGCAGCAGAGGGAGATATGACGGCAGACTGCTATTTCTGCTGTCATATCTTTATAGGTGAGAAGATGATTAAGACGATAAAAAAATATAAAGCACCTTATTTGTTTATACTCCCATTTTTTATTCTGTTTTTAGTATTTCAGTTAATTCCTACGGTATGGACTTTTTACATAAGCCTTACGAAATGGAGAGGAATCGGAGCACCGGAATTTGTTGGGCTGGATAATTTCAGAAAGATGCTGATCGACGGCATGTTCTGGGAGGCTCTATGGAATACGGTAGTGTATTGGCTCACCGGACTTGTGCTTATCTTATTTCTTGCGATTCTGATAGCCTCCTTGCTGAACAGCCAGCTGCTAAAGGGAAAGGCGTTTTTTAAGACGGCCACTTTCCTGCCGAATATCTGCGCGGCTGTAGCGATGGGGTTGATCTTCAGAATGCTGTTCGATGAGAATGTCGGTTTAGTCAACGAGGTGTTGGGAAAGAAGATTCCCTGGCTGGCCAGTACAGCGTATTCGAAAATACCGGTAATCCTCCTGATCGTCTGGAGAAATACCCCGTGGTATACCATGATTGTATTATCGGGACTTCTGAATATATCGACGGATTACTATGAAGCTGCCACTGTAGACGGGGCCAATACCTATCAGAAATTTGTCTATATTACGCTGCCTTCCATAAGCAATATCCTGCTGTTCTGTTCCATTACGCTGACCGTGGATATGTGGAAAATATTTAATGAACCTTATATTCTTCCAGGTCCGGGAACGTCCAATACATCGCTGTTCCAGTACATGTATGAATCGGGCTTTAATGTATTTAACATGGGCTATGCGTCGGCAATCGGTGTTATATTGATTGTATTGCTGACCATCATTTCACTGGTGCAGTTCATCGTCAGAAAAGGAGGCAGAGAGACCGTATCATGAAAAATACAGGAAAGAAAAAATGGCAGTCCTTCATGGTTCACGCGATTTTGATCGTTATCGTAGCTTTCTGCCTGTTTCCGATCTTATGGATGTGCCTGATCTCATTTAAGAGTACATCGGAAAGCATGACAGGATTTCATTCTCTGTGGATTGAGCATCCAACCTTGTCCAACTTTAAAAGGCTGTTCGAGCTGATCCCCATCGCCCAGAATACGTTTAACAGTGTGTTCACTACGGTGGCAGGAACCCTGACCTCACTGTTTTTCTGTGCCCTGGCCGGTTTTGCATTTTCGAAGTATCGTTTTCCAGGAAGAAAATTCTTATTCTATTTTATTATTGCGACAATGCTGGTTCCGGTGGAGGTCGGCGCGGTTCCCCTGTTTATTATAATGAGAAAATTAAATCTGGTAAACAGCTTATGGTCCCTGATTGTGCCAAGAATAGCCACCGCAATCGGAATCTTTTATATGAATCAGTATATCTCAGATGTGCCGGACGAACTGGTGGAGGCTGCCAAGATTGATGGCTGTAATGATTTTGGGATCTTTATGAAGGTGGTGGTACCTATTATTAAACCGGCCCTGGCTTCGTGGGGAGCGGTCACATTAATTTCCAGATGGAACGATTTCTTCTGGCCGCTGCTTTATCTGCGGAAACAGGCCAAATACACGTTGATTGTGACGATATCGCTGCTCCCGATCAGTGAAGGGCTTTCCACTCCGTGGCCGGTAATCCTGGCTGGAACGACGCTCATCATTATTCCTATCATAATTTTATACATTATTCTGGAACGATTCCAAAAGGGAGGCAGTTTTGCAGGAGCTGTAAAGGGATAAAAGAATGCCGGAGAACGGACTGTCAGATAAAAATGGAGAAAAAGCTATGGGAAAAATAAATCGAATTGAAGTGCTTCAGAAACAGATGAGAGAAAAAGGGATAGAGGCAGCTCTGATCGAGAACCGGAGAAACCGGGAGTATCTGGTTTATGCAGATATTTGGGAAGGCAGTATGCTGATCACTCAGGAGGAAGCAGTACTATTGGTAGATTTCCGCTATTATGAAATGGCGTCATTATCAGTCCGGGACTGCGAGGTACGGCTGTGTAAGAGTATCGAAGAGGCTATGAGACAGATCGTAAAAGACCGGAAGCTGTCCTCTGTCTGCTGCGAAAAGAATATATCCCATCAAAGGTATCTGTATTTAAAAGAAGTTCTGGAGGGGATTTGTCTCGACGATACGTACTGTATGGATTCCATCATTAAGGAAAATCGGAAACGAAAAGATGAATACGAATTATCCTGTCTGAGGACGGCTCAGGAAATCACGGACCGTGCATATGAGTATATTTTAACACGCGTAAAAAAGGGCTTGAAAGAGTCTGAAATACGGATTGAACTGGGAAGCTTCATGATCCGGCAGGGATCAGAGAATTTCGATATCGGCTATATATCATCTTCCGGAAGCAAAACCTCACTGCCGCATGGCGGGACCGGAGATAAGGTGGTGGAATCCGGTGATTTGATCATGATCGATTTTGGGGCGGTAATCGGAGGCTATCATTCTGATTGTACCAGAACATTTGCGGTAGGGAGCGCCACGGACCGTCAAAAAGAAGTTTATGAAATTGTGCGAAGGGCCCAGGAAAAAGCGCTGATCAGTATCCATCCGGGAGTCAGAGGCTGTGATATTGACCGCATAGCCAGAGATTATATTAACGAAAGCGGATATCAGGGCTGCTTTGAACACGGATTAGGTCACAGCATAGGTCTGGAGGGCCATGAAAACCCGAGATTTAATGAAACCTGTCAGGAGATAATCTGTCCGAATGTGGTGATGACCGTGGAACCGGGGATCTATCTGGAACATGATTTTGGAATTAGAATTGAAGATATGGGAGTCATAACAGAGACTGGTTTTGAAAATTTCACGAAGGCTTCAAAGGAATTTGCCATTATATAAACTTGTTATTATTCCTGCTATTGTGGTATATTTAGTACAGAAATTCCGAGAGGCAGGACTGCCTGCAGGAAAAGGACGACAGAGAGGAAACAAGGGTATGGATGGAGCAAAAAATCAGTCAATCAAAGAACTTGTTTATGAGGGAATCCTGAATGATATCATTCAGGGAGTGTACCCGGCTAATTCAATTTTGAATGAGAGGACGTTAGTAGAAAAGTATGGTGTCAGCAAGACACCGGTGAGAGAGGCTTTGGTTCAGTTATGCGGTGAGGGGATTTTAAAGAATATTCCAAGATACGGGTATCAGCTTCCTGTAATTACACCTTCTGAGATCAATGCGATAATCGAATACAGAATCGTCCTGGAGACAGGTGCGCTTAGAAAGACGATGAAGATCATTACAAGGGAACAGATTGATAAGTTGAATGCTCATGCAAAGCATGCGGGAGCTTTGGCGCAGAAGCGTGATATTACGACCCATTGGGCGACGAATATGGAGTTCCATCTGATGCTTTGTGAGTGTTGTTCCAACCAGTTTATGTATAAATCGTTAAACGATGTGTTAAAATTCTGTTCCAGAGGGGCAAGTCAGTACTTTAATAAGTCCTGGGAGACAGGTAATCCGACAGATGCCAATGGCCACGTACAAATTATGGAAGCAATCCGCCATCAGGATGGAAAACTGGCGGAAGAACTATTGGTAAAAGATATTGAATGCCTGTGGAATGAGATTCTCGGGCCGTAGAAATGAGCCTCTCCGGATAAAAAAGAGATGGAGAAGTATGAGGATAGACAAGAATATTTACAAACAGTATATTGCCGTGCTGGAGGAGGAACTGGTTCCGGCCCTTGGCTGTACGGAACCGACCTGCATCGCCTATGCGGCGGCTCTGACGGCCGGATGTCTTGGCGGTATGCCGGATCATCTGGTGGTGGAGAGCAGCGGAAACATTATAAAGAACGTGAAAGGCGCCGTAGTTCCTAATTCCGGCGGATTAAAAGGGATTGAGGCCGCGGCGGTGCTGGGGGCGGCTGGAGGTAATCCGGAATTAAAACTGGAAGTATTGACCGGAGTAACAGAAGCGGCGATTGAATTAACGAAAAAACTGCTTGAAGACCGCGATTTCTGTGAAGTCAGGGTTATGAAGTCCCGGCGAACCTGCATGTGAGAATTACCGGGATGCGTGATGGCCATGAAGCAAGGTGGAATTGATACATCAGCATACCAATCTGGTGAGAATCGAGAAAGACGGTCTTGCTTTGTACGAAAAACCGTATCAGCCCGGCAGCTTTGACGAATCCCTGACGGACAGAGGCTGCCTGAATGTCCTTGATATTCTGGCATTTGCAGATGCGGTTCAGATGGAGGATATTCAGGAGCTGATCGACCGCCAGATTGAATATAACGAAAGAATTGCGCAGGAGGGCATGCAAAAGGAGTACGGCGTATCCGTTGGCGCCAACCTTGTGAAATACTACGGCAATGACGTGCAGGTCAGAGCACGCGCCATGGCGGCCGCCGGAAGCGATGCGAGGATGAGCGGCTGTCTTTATCCGGTTGTGATCAATTCGGGAAGTGGAAATCAGGGCATTACCGTGTCAGTCCCGGTGATTGAATACGCAAAAGAGATGGGCGTCAGCCATGAAAAGCTTGTGCGCGCACTGGTCTTCAGCAATCTGATTGCGATTCACCAGAAGACCGGAATCGGAAGATTGTCTGCATACTGCGGAGCGGTCAGCGCGGCATGCGGCGCAGGCGCCGGAATTACATATCTTTCAGGGGGATCGTATGAGCAGATCTGTGCTACAATCACAAATACATTAGCCAACGTATCAGGAATGATCTGTGATGGTGCCAAGCCATCGTGTGCGGCCAAGATAGCGACCGCCGTGGATGCAGCGATAATGGCGCACTGCCTGTCGATGGAGGCGGAGGAATTCCAGCCAGGAGACGGGATTGTAAAGGACACCGTAGAAAATACGATTGAGAGCGTCTGTGAGATTGCATCACAGGGAATGAATGTGACCGATGCGAAGATATTGGAAATTATGGTAAGGTAAACAGTAAATAGTAAATAGAAGGGGCAGTAAAATCATACGATTCATGATTTTACTGTCCCTTCAAACGTCATCAGTTCTGTCCCCTTCAAACGTCATCAGTTCCGCCCCCCTTCAAACGTCATCAGTTCTGTCCCCTCTAAACGCCTTCAGCGCCGGTTGTCATGCGAAGCTGGTCTGCCAGGCGGAGGACTGGCTCAATGGTGGGGCGGATTCATGAAGTAACCGTTCCCGCCCTTCCTCTTAACCTGATACAGCGCCTCGTCGGCCTTCTGATACAGCGTCTGGAAGTCCTTTCCTCCGTAGGGATAGAGCGAAATTCCGATACTGACCGTGACCGTTCCGGACAGGGGGCCGGACTCGAAGAGCTGTGCAGTCTTGTGCTTTAATTCCCCGGCTTTTCGAAGCGTCGCGGAAGGGGAGGGAAGGTCGGTCAAAAAGACGGCAAATTCGTCCCCGCCCATGCGTCCGATGACATCCGTACTGCGGAAATGCTGGGAGAGCAGCGCGGAGATGCTTTTTAACACGGTATCTCCCATGCTGTGCCCCCGGGTATCGTTGATCTCTTTAAAATGATCGATATCTAACAACAGAAATGCGTTAAGCCGGCCAGGATACTTCTTAAGCCGGCGTTCCACCTGCCGCTGCAAAGCCATCCGGTTCAGCAGGCTGGTAAGGGAATCGCGCGTGGCCTTTTCCTGCAGGAGCGCGGTCTCCTGTTTGTAGTCATCGATGTCACTGAGCAGGCCGATGGCATGAACGGGCCTCTTCTCACTGTCAAAGATGGTGGTCACCCGGTTCCGGCACCACAGGTAGGTGCCATCCGCCCGTTTTGCCCTGTATTCTGCCTCCGCATAGGGCGCGCCGCCCAGTATGGCAGAGATCATATCTTCTACATTTTTCTTGTCATCCGGATGGACAATGTCGTACTCCGTCAGGTTCTTTATGGAAACATCGGGAGGAGGAGGAAACCCGAACATTTTCTCATAGACAGGAGAGAACTGGATCCTGTCTTTAAGAATATCCCAGTCGAACACCGTGTCTCTTGTCTGCTCAGAGATAATCCGGTACCGCTCTTCGTTGAGTGCGGTCGCTTCCCGCTGTAGCTTCTCCTCGGTGATATCAGAAATGATAAACTGAATGATCTGGCCGGCTTCCATGTCGGAGCGGAAGCGAAACGCCCTGGCATGCATCCATTTCACATCTCCCTGCCTGGTGCGGATTCTGTAATCCATGATACAGCTGTCCAAATCAGACTTTACGTAGTCGAGAAATTGCGTTTTCACCATCTGACGGTCATCCGGGTAAATGATCTGGTAAAATTGAGAGAGTGGGCTTCCGGGAGGAAGCTCCTCAGGCTGCCAGCCCGTCTGACGATAAAATTCTTTGTTTACATAACGTACCATATTCTTCTTCCCGATCAGCAGCCGGATTAGGCTGTCCGGAATGGTATTGATCAGGCTCTCCAGCTTGGTTTCTGCCTGATGCTTATCGGTGATATCGATGAAAAAAACGTTCACCGTCCGCTCGGCGCCGGTCTCATCCACCCGCGCGCAGTAGGCCGTATTCCAGGCGATGGATTCATCTTTCTTTTGGATCCGGTAGGTGACGGTGGCAGGCTCATTCGTTACAAGAAGCTTCTGCAGCGCTTCCGTGACGATCGGGCGGTCCTGAGGCACGACGAGATTCATTCCTTTGCCGCAGAAGGGGGGAGACTGGCTCTCCGCCTCCGTATATCCAGTCATTCGGTAGTAACCGTCAGTGGCCGTAATGATGCGGAATTCGTCGTCCACAGACAGACGTGCGGTTCCGCCAAGCACGGTCTCAGACAGCATGGCCAGTTCCTTCTGGGCTTTTTTCAGTTCCATCATCAGATGATTAAAATGCTCTGGTGTAATAGGAACACCATTTTCAACCGGTGAATTACAGGTATTTTCCATAGCTTGCATACAAAAACCGCAAAAAGCGGAAATCGCATATCCTCCTTCCTGCCGATGAAGGTATAATATCGGTATTATATCCGAATTATAGCGCGAAGGCGGGAAAAAATCTATGCGATTTCCGGTGGTCTACAGAAACAGTAAAAATTTTACTTAAATAGTTTGATGCCAGGGATATGCTAACATTTATCCAGGCAGCACATGGATAGAGGGAGCGGAAACCAGTTGATCCGGCTGTTTCTGCACACCAGGGCACGGGTTTCCTGATAATCAGGAGAAAAGAGAAAACGTATGGCCTCTGTTTCGGACAGCGGCAAGGAGGATATTTCGCTGGTGCGGGAGACGAAGGGGATTCCATCGGTCACAGTCAGCAGGTAGCTGCCGTTGTTTTCTACCGACAGGATGGGCGCCGTTGATGAGCGGTTCCGAGGCTGCTTTCAGAGAAAGAAAGAATGACAGCACTGCCTCAAAGTCGAGTATCCGGTAATTGTCATCCTGCCTCATCTGCCATCTCTCACAGCATGCGGACAACGTCTCCATGCGGCCAGTCTCGTGGGGATAAACCTCCAGCAAAAGTTCCGGATCGGAAATTTCCCGGAAATACGTCTCCAGGCAGGAGAAGACCATGGATTCATCTTTCAGGAGCAGCTCAGAAACCGTATTTTTTCCCGCTGTTAAGTAACCGGCGAAGGCGCCGCTGTGAAGAACCTCGTAAGTTTTTTCGTACCAGCTGCCTGAAATGTCTTTAAAGTCAGCGGCTGAACGGTCTGCGCGGTATGGCAGTGCTTTATGCAGGCGGGCGATTTCCTTCCACACAGGGTCCTGGACTCCGGTCACTTCACGCAGGCATACATCGTAATGAGAAAAGGCATGTCTGCAGTGACGGAAATTATCACGGCTGAACCGATAAGTCGTGACGCTGCCGCATGGCTCATAACCGAAATAGCGGTAACGCTGTCTCAAGCCGGTGAGGCAGCTGAGCGCCATGTGGTTTTCCTTCATATCCTGGATGGCATCGTTCATCAGGCGCTTCATGTAGCCTTTCCCGCGGCTGTCCGGATGGACCGCCACGCTGCCTATGGCGGCGCATGTAAGAGAACGGCTGCCAAAACGGAGTGTTAAGGGCAGAGAACAGACGACCGCCTTGATTTTCCCTTCCTCAAGGGCCAGAAAATGGCATGGCTCGGTATTTTTTTCGTTCCCATATAATTTGGGGACCAGAGAGGCAAAATCATGGGGGGTGCCGGAAAGGCTGAAAACCATGTCGATAAATTCTATGATCTGCGGTAATTCTCCGCAGAGGGCTTTTCGGTATTCTGTCATAGGCGGTCCTTTCCTAACGGGAAGTGTCTCCCAATGTCTGTAAGTGTTTCATATCCCCGTATAATTCAGTGAGATGGCGGAACTGGTCTTCGCGGTAAAAGCTGCATTTGCCGCTGCCATAATACTTGGCCGCCTCTATGACGAAGCGGGCCGTCTCCTCCAAATCGGTCGGATGGGTGGCCCCGGTGGCGCATCCGGCTACCATGGTCTCTGTCGTGATGGCGACTCCGACTACGGGCGCGTCCGTGGCCGTGGCCGGCTGAAGGATGCTGTTGATATGGTATAAATCATTGCCGTAAGGCGTGATATCCTGAGTCGCCAGAGGAAATACGCGGGGAAGCTGTCCGGTGGTAGTCTGCATGATGTCCAGAAGATCGTCGGAGACACTTAAGATGTAGCCGGATTTTACGGTGTTGGAGATGGCAAATCCTCTGTGATTGATGATCCGGTTCCCTTTTGTCGTATCGACCGACAGGATGGCATCCATGGCGGACAACACTTCCGTCTCATTGTTTTGATGCATTTGCACGGGAGAACCCATAAATGGGACGGGATCATGCGGTTCCGTTGGGGCGTCGGGGCAGATATGGGTGGCGATGATGACGTCGCCTTCCAGGATATCCCCTTTTTTCTGCATATCCAGCAGCTTGGCGGCGACGGTAAGAACTGTGCATGCGCCATCCCCGTCAGAGACAAATCCAGTCATGACTGGCCGTGCTCCCAGGCCGCCGAGCCTGCCGATGATACCCAGCGTGGGCGCGGTTCTGCCGGATGATTTACCGTTCTTTCCCGGAATCAGAACACGGATTACATCCGTGCTGCCTTTCGGTCCAGTGAGAGGAAATACCTCAATATTTGCAGCCGGATTGACGGAGAGAAGATAATCTTTCATGCGCTCACCGCTTGCCGCGCTGTCGTCAAGAATATCGAAAACTTCGAGAAGTTGTTTCATTACCATTAGGAAAGCCTCCTTTATTTCATGTTGAGTCATTATAGTATAGTGAAAATTGAAAATCAAGAAGGATCTCCCAGGTTTTGACTGTTAATTGAAGAAAATTTAAAATATAGAGCGTTAATTGTGCAAAACGCATTAAATATAAAAAAAACCATGTGCATGGTAACGAAGCCATAAAATAAAAAATCCGATATACTTGATCTCAGTGAAACGTCAGCAAAGAGGCGGACCGTTGGATTGGGGACGGTCCGCTATTTTTTAAAAACCAAGGAGGAATGATTATGAGAAGGAAGAAATGTTTGGCAACTCTTACAATGGCGGCCATGGTGGCTGCGTCTCTGGCAGGCTGCGGTTCGTCGGGGGAAAAGACGGATAACAGTCAGGCGGCGGTCAGCGGCGAGACTACGGTTTCAGACAGCGGTGAGAAAAAGAAAGATTCCGGCTCTGCGACGGTGGTCAGTATGTGGCATATGTGGAGCGGCAGTGAGGCCGAGGCATTTCAGACGGTAATCGATGATTTTAACGCCAGCCAGGATGAGATCCAGGTTGAGGTTCTGGCGTCTCAGACCGAGGAGAAGATGCTGACTGCTATTCCCAGCGGCGACGGCCCGGATATCGTACATACTTCAGATACTACGTGCAGCAAGTGGGCGCAGGCCGGTCTCTTAAGCACGCTTGACAGCTATATTACCTCGGAAAATGTGAAGGTCGATGACATTTACCCTTCTGTGTACGCCCTCGGCACGTATGGCGGAGAACAGTACGGCCTGCCGTATACCATGGATTCCTACATGCTTTTCTATAATAAGGGCGTTCTCGATGAACTGGGACTGGAGCCGCCGAAGACACTGGAAGAGATGGCGGAGATGTGTAAGCAGGTTACGGTAAAGGATGCAAATGGAGAGTACACACGGCTCGGATACGTTCCGGATTATCCGTGGATCGACAGAGTTGAGATTCCGTATCTGTTCGGAGCGGAATTCTATGATTTTGATAATGACCAGGTGACGTGTACCAGTGATGAATTTAAGAACGCGCTGAATTATAAGGCACAGTTCTATACCGAATATGGAATTCCGGAAGTGACCAAGTTCAAGAGCGGCTTCGGCGCTTACGCTTCCAATGACAACGCATTATTCCAGGGGAAGATCGTATTCTCCATCGAGGGTGAGTGGTTTGAGAATTTCATCAATTTATACGCACCGGATGATTTCGAATGGGGAGCGGTGCAGGTTCCTGTTACCGAGGCAAAGCCGGAGATCGCAGGCTGCGGAAGACTGCAGGGAAGTCTCCTCTCTATTCCGTCTACCAGCAAGAATTCTGATGCGGCCTTCCAGGTAATCCGTTATCTTACCTCCGGTGACGCTTACGTTAAATTCTGTTCCCTGATTGGAAACCTTCCGACTGCGTACTCTGCTTTGGAATCAGAAGACCTTGTAAAACAGGCGCCTCAGCTGGAACCGTTTATAAAGAGTGTGCTGGAAGGCAAAGCGAAGGCCTTCCCGGCGGTACCTTTCAGCGCGGAATACTCCGATATTCAGGGGCTTGAGGAGCAGGCTGTCTATTCCGGCGACAAGACTGTGGAAGAAGCGGTGGAAAGCATGTATGAACAGCTGCAGCCGCTTGCTGATGAATGGAAAAATGCCAGATAAATTTTAATAAGAAGTACAGGGCTGCTGTCCGTGGAAAAGCGGCCCTGTTTTCTATCAGAGGTGAAAAACAGATGAAGAAAAAGAAAAAATACAATTCGCAGGCACCTCAGATCCGTCTGGCCATGGTATTTTTGCTGCCATGGGTGATTGGGTTGCTCCTGTTCCATATTTATCCGATTGTCTCAACGGTCTATTACAGTTTCACGGAATACAACCTGATGAAGGCACCGAAGTTTGTCGGCCTGTTAAATTATAAGAAAATATTCCATGACGATTTATTTTACAAGGCAGTCTATAACTCCCTCTATTTTGTGGTGATTGGAGTGACCCTGCAAATCGCGCTGTCGGTATTTTCAGCGGTTTTACTTAATATGAACGTAAAAGGGCGAGGAATCTTCCGCACCCTTTTTTATCTTCCGACTCTCGTGCCGCCAGTGGCCAGCTCCCTTGTCTGGATGTGGATGCTCAACCCTCAGTACGGTCTGGTAAATGCGGTCCTGAAGTTCTTTCATCTGCCGCAGCCGCTGTGGCTGTCTTCGGCGGAGTGGTCCAAACCGGCCATTATCCTGATGACCCTGTGGGGAATTGGAAATACCATTATCGTGTACCTTGCAGGCATCGGAGATATTCCCAGAGATTATTACGAGGCGATCGACTTAGACGGCGGCGGCCCAATCTCGAAGTTTCGCTACATAACGTGGCCGATGCTCTCAAATGTGACCTTCTTTCAGGTCGTAAACGGCATTATCATGGGCTTTAACACCTTTACGCAGTCCTATATCGTGGCGGCCTCGGCTCCCAAGGGAAACGGTACGCTGGGCGGTGTGAAAAATTCGCTTTTATTCTATGCGGTGGACATTTATAACGAAGGCTTTAAGTATTTGAAATTCGGATATTCCAGCGCGCTGGCGACTATTATGCTGGTGGTAATGATCATCATTACCTTTTTCCTGTTCAAGGGATCGAAAAAATGGGTTTATTACGGAGGTGAATGAGAATGAAAAGATGTATCAAATCGGCGCTGAAGTATATTCCTCTCTGTCTGGCGGGCTTATTTTTCCTGGTGCCATTTATCTGGCTGATCAGCACCTCCTTGAAAAGTTCCGACCAGATCTTCTCGTATCCGCCCAAATGGATTCCGAAGCCGGCAAAATTCAGCAATTACAGGGAGGCCTTCGAGGCGATTCCGTATCTGAAATATATCCTGAATACGATGAAAACCACCTCTCTGGCGGTTCTGGGAAATGTTCTGTCGGCCCCCATGATCGGCTATGCCTTTGGAAAGTTAAAATGGCCCGGACGGGATAAGGTGTTCATGCTCGTGGTTGCCACCATGATGCTTCCCTTCACCGTCACCATGATTCCTTTATACAGCCTGTTTTCGAAGCTGGGCTGGATCAATACGTATATTCCGCTGGTTTTGCCGGATTTCCTGGGTACGGCCTACTTTATCTTCCTGATGCGCCAGTTTTACCGGAATCTGCCGGACGAGTTCATGGAGGCGGCCAGAATCGACGGCGCCAGTGAACTGTGGGTCTACGCAAGGATCGCGTTGCCGCTGGAGAAACCGGCCATCGTCACTGTCGCGCTCTTCTCGTTCGTCTGGTCCTGGACCGATTTCATGGGTCCGCTGATCTATTTGACGAAATCCACGAAATGGACGATCTCCCTGGGACTCAGCCAGTTTACCAATACATACGGAGTGGACTGGGCGCTCCTGATGGCGGCTTCCGCCATAGCGATCCTGCCTATGATAATCCTGTTCTTCTTTTTACAGAACTACTTCGTAGAAGGAAGCATGAGCTCCGGCGTGAAAGGCTAGAAGTCTACGAGGTAAAATCCTTATGATATCCAAGCTGATAGACACAGATGCATAAATACAGGGTGAAGAGCGCATCTGTGTTGTGTTCAAAATCAAAATCGAATTTCAGCAGCTCCTTGATATGCTGGAGCCGGTAGGTCAGGGTGTTCCGGTGAATATACAGGGCCCTGGCAGTCTTCTGGATGTTAAAGGAATTGTGAAAATACTGCTGAAGCGTCTCAAAAAAGTTGGTATCGTTGTTGGCGTCGTACTCGATGAGAGGCGAAATAATATCACGGCTCAGCTTCCGGAAGTCCTTTAGCTCCGGGATGTTGAGAATGTGGTAAATGCTCTGCTCAAAATAGGAGGAGGCGCTGTTTGATAAGTTCAGCTGCTTCTGAACCTTGATGGATTTGAAGCTCTCTTCAAAGGAGAGGGCGATGGTCTCCACACCGAAGTGCGCGCTGCTGATCCCGATTCTCAGAGAAAAGCGTGATTCCAGTTCCTTGTACAGATTGTTGGCCAGCACATAGCTTTTTGTGATGATATCCAGATCCTGATCCTTATACGGATAGAGGAGAAAGACGCTGGCAAAATTGTGGTTATAGACCAGGAAGTACTTGTCTGCAGTGAGGTAATTGCGGAGTCTGGAGATGAGCTCACGAAGCTCGTCCTCGTTATCCTCCGAGTCCTGAAGCTGCAGGGTCATGCAGACCCGTTTTAAGTCCGGATTGAAATTGTAAATATTACAGATGTTCCTGATCTCATCCGGAGTCTTGGAGCTGCTGCTGTGGAGAACCTGGAGAAACGGCGCGTAAAAATTATTGGAAAAACCGGCGGCGGTAAATGCAGTTTCCTTGTCTAATGTCAGGGCAAGAAAAGGAAGCGCGTTCTCCACAATGGCCAGAAAGCGGCTGTCAGTCAGTTCGATCTTTTTATCGATGCAGAGGTAATAGCTGTAGTTGGGAAGCGGAAGCGCCTTACATACAATCGTTTCTCCGGAAATAGAAAATTCGGCCGTATCGGATTCCGGTTCGCAGGCAGGGGACAGCAGGGAAATCTGCGGGGGAGGAATCTCTCCGAACGCGTGATCAGACGCGGCGAAGGTGTTCCTGTGACTCGAAAAGGCCAGTCTGGCGGCTGCCGGATGAAAGCCGGCGTCGGTCAGAATGAACGTAAATCCCGAGACACCTGCGAGATAGTCCAGAAGGTCAGACAGGCTGCAGTTGGAATAATATAAGTTGGAAACCCGGATCAGTTCGTTATAGACAGGTTTGTTGTAAGCTTTATCGTTTCCCATGATTTCCCTCCCTGTAAAAGTATATTTAATTATAAACGAAATGAAACAAATTGCAAAGGAATAATAGTAAGATGAAAAAGAAAATATTCGTGGCAGGTATTTATCAGGAGAGCAACTCCTTTTCTCCGCTCATGTCAGAGCAAAAAGATTTTTTGACGTATTTGAAGGGGGAGGAACTGACGTCTCAGACGCCTGGCGTCAAAGAACTGGAGGACGCCGGTTATGAGGTGATTCCCGGGCTCTGTGCCAGTGCCTGGCCGGGGGGGATTTTAAAGCTGGAGGACTATCGCAGGATGGTGGGGGAGATCCTGGAGCAGCTTCCGCTGGATGGTTCGCTGAGCGGCATCCTTTTCCCGTCTCATGGGGCGCTGGAGGTGGAGTTCATCGGGAGCGGGGACGCGTTTCTGATCAGTATGCTGCGGGAACGGGTGGGCCCCAGGGTTCCGATTGCCCTGGCGCTGGATCTTCATGCCAATAACACCTATACTCTCGCAAGGCTGTCGAATATCATCTACGGATATCGGACCGCGCCTCACATCGACATCGAAGAGACCAGCATACGGGCCGCAAAGCTTCTGATAAAAGCGATCGAGGAAGGAAAAGAGCCATGGACGGAGTTAGTCCGTCTGCCCTTTATGATGCCGGGAGAAAATATGATGACGGAAGCCGGATTCGGAAAAGAAGTGATCTCCATGGTGGCGGATTTAGAGAGTGTTCCGGGCGTCTGGTGCGCCTCATATTTCGCCGGAATGCCATGGGTGGACTGCGCGCAGGGCGGCTCGTCCATTGTGATCTCGGGAGTGGGGGATAAGCGCCCGGGAGTGAAGGCCGCTGTGGAACTGGGCAGGAGAATCTGGGAGCGGAGGGCGGAATTCAAGTTTCAGGGTACGGCAATGGAGCCGCTTAAGGCGCTTCTCACGCTGGACCGGTGCGGCCATTATCCGGCCTTTCTCTCGGATTCGGCGGATAATGTGACGGCAGGCGCGGCGGGGGATAACGCGTATATGCTGGATATGATCCTGAAACAGGGGATTAAAGGCGTTCTCGTCGCCCATTTTATCGACGGCCCCGCTGTGGCGTTCTGCGCCGCAAAGGAGAAGGGGGACCGGTTTGATTTAAGCCTGGGCGGCACGATCGATCCGGCGGGAAGCGTGAGAACGGTGCTTACGGACGCCGAGCTGGTGGAGGTATTCCGGCAGGGAGGAAAAGCGACGGCTGCAGTCGTGAAAACAGATGCGGTGACCGTGCTGATCCTGGCCGAACGCGGACCGATCACCTCGGAGGCCGTGCTGAATTCGTACGGACTGAGCGCATATGATTACCGGATTACCGTGGTAAAACAGGGGTATTTGACGCCGGAATTCTACGAGGTGCTGAAAGAGTATATCATGGCTCTGACACCGGGAAACTGCGCCCAGGATCTTACTATGGCGGAGTATAGGAATGTGCGCAGGCCGATGGAACCGCTTGATATCGTGGGGGATGAGAGGCGGATTGCGGAGACGTATGAAGTAGTAGACGATTGACCGGAGAAAATATAACAGGAACGGACAGGCGGTAAATAAGCAGCCCTGTCCGTTCCTGTTTTGTGTTTTTTGGAATAAATATCCTATAGAATGTCTGATTCTACTCGCTTGATATAAGTTTCCAATGAATTTTTATCAATTAGTGAAGGGATGACTCCCTGCCTCAGTACACAGAATCCGGCGGCATAGGTTGCTATTTTTGCGGCCTTTTCTATGGAGTGGCCTGCAGAGAGATAGACAGCCAGAGCTGCAATAAAGGCATCTGCCGCACCGGTGGTATCCACAGGGGTAAAGGGAGCTGCCGGAATATAGCCGGTAAAATCGCGGCTTTTAACAAAGCACCCGGAATGTCCCAGTGTAATGATAACCGTTTTTGCTCCTCTCCGGATAAATTCCTCTGCTTTCTCCTCTATATCAGAAATTTCGGGACAAAGAAGCTCGGCTTCTTTTCGGTTGGGTACAAAGATATCAATCAACGCCATGAGTGAGGGACTGATCCGGTTCATTGCAGCCGGTTTCAGGATGTTGAGTACACCGTATTTTTTTGATATCCTGGCAGCTGCCTCCACAGCCTCTTCCGGAACTTCTGTCTGAAGCAGACAATATCCGGCTGTCTCAAATACTTTCTCATATGGAGTGATATCATCGGGACACAGTTTTTTATTGGCGCCAGATAAAAGCGTAATCATACTTTCGCCGTCGTTTTGTACATGAATATAGGCTTTTCCTGTCTCCTCATTGGGAACCCGCTTTAAGCCCTGAATATCTACGTGGTTTTCTTCCATACAGGTATAGACGAGGATCGAATCGTAGTCACTTCCCACCTTCCCGATCAGTACTGCTTCACTGCCAAGCCTTGCGACACCAACCGCCTGATTGGCACCCTTACCACCGGGGATGACTGAGTGTTTACTGGTACCTACGGTGCGCCCCGGCTGGGGCAGTTCATCCACATTCAGCGTAATATCGATATTGATACTGCCAACCACGATAATCTTTCGGGCATGAGATGAAAAAGGAAGGTCCAGGCTTTTTGTATTCTCTAAAACATATTCGGCCTGGAAACTATCGGATCCCCCTTCTTTTTTTTCACATTTTTCAATCAGACGTTTACAGACAAATGCTCCAAATTCGTAGTATGGAATCTTGATGCTGGAAATGCAGGGGAATGCTATATTTTCCCTTGCATCGTCACGCAGACTGACAAGGGATAGATCCTGTGGTACATGAAATTGGCGCCTCGATAAATGATCCATCAGAATCAGGGAGGAGGCATAATGAGTACTGACAATTCCTGTGGGAGTGTGTGACAGAATACCGTCGCACCAATCATCCGTTTCGACAGAAAGTCTCATTGAGTCACTATATGGAATGCTATGGTCAAAAAGGCATTTCTTGAATCCCTCAAAAACCATAGCGGATCGCACACTGCTGTGTTTGGTCAGACAGGCTATTTTTGTATGCCCGTATTGCAGCAAAAATTCTGTAGCCGCATAGCCCATGGCAGAAAAATCAATAAAAAAAGAGGAAGGCTCGGCCGGAGCGCTAATGCGGCAGACCTCAATATTGTTCTCTGCAAAGTAACGTTCGTATTCCAGGCTTTTATTGCATACCGGTTCCCAGATTACGCCATCAACATTATTCTTGCAAAGTGAAGTTATATTTTTTAATTCACTTTCAGGGCTGTCTTTGCTGTCGTAGAGCAATACACTGTAACCATTATTCTGGGCGGTGGATACGGCCCCATTTATAAAACGGTTTGTTTTAACTGCGGATTTTAAAAGCACTCCCAGGATAAAAGTTCTGGCATCTGAAGTATTCTTTACAGTGCCATAGGGGGTGTAATTGTATTCCTTTACTATTTTAAGTACACGGTTTCTGGTTTCTGTATTAATGTTGGCATCTTTGCCGTTAACAATTTTTGATACGGTAGAGATGGAAACGCCTGCAAGTTGAGCGATCTCTTTAATGGTCATATGGATTCTCCCTATATATATGTTAAGTCTATTATGGTATAGATGGGAATCTTTGTCAATTGAAATAAAAAAACATATTGTAGATAATATATAAAAAAACAATTTCTAAAAACATTTTTGTTGATATTAATGCTAAAACATATTGACAAGTGGAAAAAATATGATAATATATAACTATGAAAATTATTTAAGAAAACATTTTCCTATACATAATATCAAACGGAGGTAATGATGAAGAAGGGCATATTGGTAATTGGAAGCCTGAACATGGACCTGTCCATTGACCTGGCTAAGATGCCTGTGACCGGCGAAACGATTTTGGGAAGAGGAATCGCTTATAAAGCTGGAGGAAAGGGGGCCAATCAGGCGTGCGCAGCTGGAAAGCTGGGAGGGAGAGTCCGGATGCTGGGGTGTGTTGGACAGGACGAATTCGGACAAAAGCTGGTAAAGAGCCTGTCAGAGTCCGGTGTAGAGACTGATTACATTAAAGAAAGCCGGGATCTGCCGACAGGAACTGCGGTAATTTATGTAGATGATAACGGTGACAATAGCATTGTTGTAATTCCGGGCGCAAATATGGCTTGTGATATTGAGTATTTAAAAGCGCAGGATGAACAATTTCATTGGTGCGATTATGTGGTACTTCAGATGGAAATTCCTTATGAAGCGGTCTGGTATTCGGTGAAACGGGCAAAAGAACTGGGGAAGACGGTGATCTTAAATCCAGCGCCGGCACCGGACAAAATACCAGAAGAAATTCTTTCGCTGGTGGATTACCTTACCCCCAATGAGACGGAAATTATCGCATTGAATGGTAAAAGTAAAGACGATATCAGGGAGGGGGCTGAAAAACTGCTTAGCCGCGGAGTGAGCAATGTAATTGCAACTCTGGGAGACAGAGGAGCTTTGCTGGTTAACCGGTATGGCGAGACATTTTATCCGGCAAGAAAAGTGGTGTCAGTGGACACGACGGCTGCAGGAGACTGCTTTAATGGAGCTATGGTTGCAGCGCTGGCGGAGGGGCAGAGCGAGGCAGAGGCAATACTATTTGCCAATATAGCTTCTTCAATTGCAGTAACCCGGAAAGGGGCGCAGGAATCACTTCCAATACGAGAAGAAGTGGCGGTGATTATGTGAAATATATTTTAAGAAAGAGAAGGGAGAAGAAGATGATGAAGAAAACAAAGAGGATACTGGCATTAACTTTGACGGCGTGGAGCCTGCTGGCACTGACCGCCTGCTCGGGCCAAAAAGCGTCTGAGACGGCGACAACAGAAAAACAGGCGGCAGGAGAAACAACAACAGCAGAGAAAACTGAGGCAGCAAAGGGTGAGGGAAAAAGAGAAAAATTGGTTATTTCCACGTATTTGGCTGATGCGGCGCAGGTGGCGGTAAGAGAGAAATATATAGATGGTCCACTGCAGGAAGCATTTCCGGATGTGGATATTGAGATCAAGATGTATAATGACCGTCAAAGTCTGCAGGTGGAGGTCGCCGGCGGCGGTGGCCCTGATATTCTGGACCTGGATGGCCCAACCGATGTTGCTGAATTCGCGAAAGCGGAACGTGTTCTGGCACTTGATGATTATGCGGCAAAATATGGCTGGCAGGATATGTTTTATGGCTGGGCCTATGACAGCTGTTTCTATAATGAAAAACTGTTTTCACTGCCGACAAGCTTTGAGGGCATGGTGATTTATTACAATATGGACGTCATGGAAGAGAATGGCTGGAAAAAGCCGGAAACAAAAGATGAGCTGATCACCCTGATGAAGGAAATTAAGGACAAAGGGATTATACCACTGTCGTTTGGAAACTCCAATTATCAGGGCGCAGTTGACTGGCTGTATTCAACATTTACCAGCTGTTACGCTGGACCGGATGTTCTTCGTAAGGCCTTGACAGGAGAAGGCAAATTCACAGACCCGAAGCTGACTGCATCAATTCAGACCATGGTTGATTGGTGGACAGAAGGCTGGCTCGGAGACAACGCTTCTCAGTCTATTACGAACGAAGACATGATGGCTTTCTTTGCAGAAGGCAGAGCAGCGATGATGATAAATGGAACATGGGCTTCAAACCAGCTGAATACGACATATCCAGACTGTAACTGGGATTCTGAGATGATGCCGAAAGATCCGGAGATCGGAAGCATACTTCCGTTTGCGACAGGCGGTGGGTATTCCATTAATGCTAACTCTAAAAATCCGGATCTGGCAGCGGAAGTATTAAATTACTTATTTACAAGTATGGACCGTCACTATGCATCGATTAATGAAGCAGGGTATCAGCCATATCCTTTAAAGGATTTCGACATATCCAAACTTGAGGGTATGGACCCGAAGATGTTTGACCAGTACCAGCTGCTTATGGATGCACAAACGAACAACCAGATTGGTTTCTGCTCTTGGACATTCTATCCGTCTGACATGAGAGTCTATATGAATGAAAATGTGGATTCTATGTTCTTAGGGGTACTCAGCGTGGACGATTTTATGAATAAATCTCAGGAATATCTCGATGCTGCGCTGGCAAGTGGTACAGCTCCGGTGCTTCCTGAATAATTAAAAAGACTTGCAGAAAGCTGAATCATAAATAAATCGGACACGGATGAGTGATGTTTCAATATTAAGGGAATTCCCATGAAACGCACACTCATCCGTGTTTTATCAGGAAGGTGAATACGTGAAAAACAAGAAAATACATTTGACACCATATCTTTTTATACTTCCGGCCTTTGTAATCCATCTTGCGCTTGTTACCCTGCCGTCGTTAAGCACACTGGTTATGTCACTGTATGAATGGAACGGTTTGGGCGCTGCTAAATTCATAGGCCTGGATAATTTTAAAGAGATTGCAGCGGATCCTATGGTGAAACAGGCAATCTTACATAACATTGAATGGCTGCTGGTATTTATTACAGTACCGCTCATTCTTGGGTTTGTTGTAGCAATTATTGTAAGCCAATTAAACCGGGGGCAGATGATTTTTCGTACAACATTTTTTATCCCTTATGTCATATCGGCGGCGGTTGCAGGTAAAATCTGGACTGCCTATATGAACCCGTATTATGGGTTTAATCAGGTATTTGCAAAACTTGGCTGGGATGGCCTGGCGAAAACACTTTGGCTTGGAAATCCCAAGATCGCCCTGTATTCGGTTGCGTTTGTTGACAACTGGCATTGGTGGGGATTTATCATGGTGTTATTTTTGGGAGCACTGCAGCAGGTTGATTCCGAACTTTATGAAGCTGCCAGAGTGGATGGAGCAAACCGGTTTCAGGAGCTTTTGCACGTGTCTATCCCGGGAATCAGACCTACAATTGCTTTTGTTCTCATTATGACGATCATGTGGTCCTTCCTGACATTCGATTACGTTTACATTATGACGAACGGCGGTCCGGCCAATGCGACAGAGATTATGTCGACGTATATTTATAAGAATGCATTTACAAAGTACCGGGCGGGTTATGCCAATGCACTCTGCGTAATTCAGTGCGGTATCTGCATCATACTGTATTTTGTACAGAAGGTGATCAGCGAGAAGGGAGGGATTGAGAATGGATAAGAAAAAGAAAATCAGTATCTGGTATATCGTTAAATATGTATTTTTATTTGGGATGCTGCTGTTTGCGCTTGTGCCACTGCTTCAGGTATTCATAAACTCCTTCCGATCGGATCGGGAGGTAAAGACGATGCCATTAGGGCTGCCGAAACAGTGGGTGTTTAACAACTATCCTGAGACATGGCAGATCGGCGGTTACGGACAGGCATATATTAACAGCTTACTGATAGCGGCAGTGGTAATTGTCGTGGTTTTGGCAGTGGCCGGTTTGGGGGCTTATTCTATCAGCAAGCTGGAATACAAGGGAAGAGGATTTTTTAATGCTTATTTCTTCGTGGCAATTTCTCTGCCTGGATTTCTCTATATCGTACCGGATTACTTTATCTTTAACAAACTTCATCTGATTGATACCAGAGTAGGACTGATGCTGGTATACATTGCGATGCAGATACCATTTAATATGTTGCTTTTAAAGACGTTTCTGGCGGGAATTCCCAGAGAACTGGAGGAGGCAGCGAAGATCGATGGCTGCAATGAACTGGATAGCTTTATGAAAATTACGCTGCCTATTGCAAAACCGATGTTTTTAACTGTGGCTATTCTTGTGTTTGTGAATGTGTGGAACGAGTACCTCTGGTCAAATACGTTTGTTACTACGGAGATTATCAAACCGGTGGCTACCCGGTTTGTCAAATTTACTGGTGAGTATGGCAGCGATATGGCGAAGATTTATACGGCTAGTGTTATTACGATTGCACCTGTTATTATACTGTATCTGCTGTTCAGCCGTAAATTTATTGAAGGTATGACGAGCGGAAGCGTGAAAGGGTAGTGGAAAGGGAGAATATATGAAGACTGAATATATAGAAAAGATATACGCGGGATGGCTGGCAAAGATAATCGGCATCCGGTTCGGAGCACCTGTTGAAGGCTGGACTTATGATAAGATTAAAAATATCTTTGGCGAGAAGCTGGAACATTATCCGGCAGACTATATTAATTTTGCTGCAGATGACGACAGCAATGGTCCTTTGTTCTTCCTGCGCTCAGTGGAAGACAGCAAAAAAGGATATCATGTGAAATCTCAGGATGTGGCGGAAGCTCTGCTGAATTATGCCCCTTTTGAACATGGATTTTTCTGGTGGGGCGGATTTGGTATATCAACGGAGCATACTGCTTACTTAAACTTGAGAAATGGCATTTCTGCGCCGAGAAGCGGGAGTATCGAACAGAATGGAAGCACGATGGCGGAACAGATTGGCGGTCAGATTTTTATTGATACATGGGGACTGGTAAATCCGGGAAATCCTGATAAAGCCGCTGCGATGGCAAGGGAAGCTGCCAGCGTAACCCATGGTGGTAACGGCGTGTATGGCGGTATCTTTGTAGCTGCCTGTATTAGCTGTGCGTTCGACGAAAAAGATATTGTTAAAATTATAGAAAAAGGTTTGAGCTATATTCCGGAGAATTGCGAGTATGCAAACGTGGTACGAATTGTAATGGAGTATCATGCGGGCCATCCGGATGACTGGAGAGCGTGCTATCATTTTATACATGATAATTATGGTTATGACAAATATCCTGGAAACTGCCATATTATTCCCAATGTTGCGGTGATGATTCTGGCTCTCCTGTATGGAAATGGTGAATTTGACCGTACGCTGGAGATCTGTAATCTCTGTGGTTGGGATACAGACTGCAACGTGGGAAATGTAGCGACGATTATGGGAGTAATCTGTGGGCTGGAAGGCATTTCTTATGATAAATGGAGAAAACCGATCAATGATCTGCTCATATGCTCCAGCGTAGTGGGCTCGTTAAATATTATGGATATCCCTTATGGGGCGTCCTATATTGTGAAGCTGGCCAGTGAACTGGAGGGTACAGAGCTTCCTGAACTGTGGAAGACAATCACGAAATCGAGGATTGACAGCTGCCACTTTGAGTATCCTGGTTCCACCCATGCAATGAGACTGAGAATTGAAACAAACGACAGAAAGGCCTCCGGAAACAGAGAACTTTCCATTATGAATACGAATGAGACGTCATATACAGGGGAACGTTCCTTGAAGTTCCTGGCCAGAACTATGGAACCTGGAGAAAACGTCTACGTTTATAAGCAAACTTATTACAGGCCGGAAGACTTTTCGGACAGCCGCTATGATCCCTGCTTCTCACCGCTTGTTTATCCAGGCCAGACTCTTCATGGAAGTGTATGCATTCCGGAATACGGGCCGAAAGCGAGAGCGGGCCTGTATGTGAGAGACATTCATACAGGAAAAGTATATGAGGGAGAGATTAAAGAACTGGTAAAAGGACAGTGGGAAGAACTGATATTCGAGATTCCGGGAAATATGGATGCATTAATTGGCGAGATGGGCATGTGTTTTCATATTGAAGGTAAACATATGGAACATTTTGATTTTGTTGGATTTGTTGATGATCTCTATGCTGACGGCGCAGCGGATTACAGGGTGGATTTCACAAAGGAGGAAGAAGAATACTGGCCTGGCACGGTGCACAGAGAGATCAGCCAGTTTACAAAACTGAAAGGCAATACGTATCTCGCAAATGGACAAGTCCACATTGCATGCGGTGATTTTGGCGAGATCAGTACTGGAAGGTATGATTGGACTGATTATACGGCCGAATTTACTATAACACCGATGACTGGGACTCACCATATGGTGATTGTCAGAAGCCAGGGAGCAATGAGGTCGTACGGTGTAGGATTCGATGTGGCAGGCAGATTAACCGTATTTAAAAATTTAAATGGATATAAGGCGATGGCATCAAAGCTGTTTGACTGGGAGTACGGCAAAGAGTATAAGATTACCGTTAATGTTGCCGGGAATGTGATTACTGCCGGGATCGATGGAGAGACAATCACCTGGGCAGACGATGGGGAGGCATATTTACACGGCGGGATCGGCCTGGCTGTATTGGAAGGAAGTCATATGAGCTGCAGCGGAATTCGAGTGAAATAGGGAGGCATTGATTGACGGAAAGGACGGTTTTCTATGGAAGTTTGCGGACTTGGAACGATTGCGATGGACGTTCTTATGCAGGTGGATATGCTCCCGCAAAAAGACGGCTTCTGCATGGTTGAGAATACTTCATATCAGCCAGGGGGGAGCGGAAGCAATGTGATTGTACAACTGGCAAGACTAGGGGCGGAATGCGGTTATATTGCGGCCTTGTCGAAGGATCGATACGGGCTTGATATCCTGAATAATCTGAAAGCAGAAGGCGTAGACACTTCGTGCATGGAGGTGTTTGATAAGGGGGTGACACTTCACACGGATATTGTTATTGATCAGAATGGTGACAAATTCATTATGCTAAACATGGGAGATACCTTCGAAAAACTGGAATATGATGATATGAAAAAGCTTTATGTAGAGAAAACGAAGGTATTCTATACAGATCTCTGCCCTGGAAAACCGGCAATGAAGGCAATTACTGCTGCCAGAAATCGAGGAATTGAAACGGTGTTCAATATGCAGGTGGGCTTGGCAACGATGAATGGTCTGGGAGTATCAAAAGAAGAACTTCTTGCCTGTATCAGGGAAGTCGATGTCTTTGCTCCGTGCAGGCAGGGGCTCTTTGATCTGACAGGAACTGAAAACCTGGATGAGTGCTGCGGATATTTAAGAAATTATACAGATGCAGTTCTGCTCTTTACTCTGGGCAGCGGCGGTTCGGCCGCTTATGACCGGGATGGAACGAAGTATGAGGTCCCATGTAAAAAGGTGAATGTGATTGATACTACGGGAGCGGGCGATTCCTACATGGGAGGCTTCATCTATTCTTACTGCATCAAAGGGAAAGATCTGCTGTCCTCCATGCGTTTTGCCACAGCTTGTGCTGCACATACGTGCAGCGGCCTTGGAGCAAGATTTTCACCTGATCTGGAGATGGTAGGTCAATATCTGTGACAGAGTGTAAAGTTTTAGCGGAGGTGAAGGCTGTGGAAGCGAAGGAAGAACTGTGGAAACGAATTCGTGGCGCCCTCGTTGGAATAGCCTTTGGCGATTCGTTTGGGATGCCAGTGGAAATGTGGAGCCGGGAAAAAATTGCTGCAGAGTACGGAAGAATTCGGGAACATTTGCCGGGGGATGATAATAATTTTATATCCAAGGGGCTTAAAGCCTGCGAAGTAACGGATGATACAATAAATACGATTCTTGTTATAGATATGCTGAGCGGCAGTGGCGGACAAGTGGATCCTGGAAAATTCATACAGTTATTGAAAACGTGGGCGGAGACATCCTCAAAGAGCAATACAGTAATCGGACCGAGCACGGCTAAGGCGATGGAGAAAATTGCCGCTGGTGTTCCGATGGAAGAAACTGGGGTGACAGGGACTACCAATGGAGCGGCGATGAAGATTCTTCCGATTGGACTGCTTCATGAGGTGAAAGATCTGGACGACTTAATTGAAGATGTCAGGAGGCTCTGCCTGCCGACCCACAATACATCACCTGCCATCAGCGGAGCCTGTGCAGTGGCTGCTGCAGTTTGCTATGCAGCAAATATCAGGAGCACACGGGAATACGAAAAGACGGAAGGAGAGGGGCAGTCTGCTGACAAAAAGCTTGAGGAGATGCTTGACTTTGCCCGAAAGGCCGCTGAGAGAGGCCGTGTATTAGGAAATCAGATTGGAGCCCCCTCTGTCAGCGCCAGACTGGAACTCTGCCAAGAGTATATGAAAAAACATACGGAGGATGAGGTTATAGATTTTATTGCAGATATTATCGGAACCGGACTTCCTGTAGAGGAGAGCGTAACGGCTGCTATTTCTTTTGTCTGTCTGGCAAAAGCTGATCTGCAGAAATGTGCGGAATATGTGGTACGAGCAGGAGGAGATACAGATACGATTGCAGCTATTGCTTGCGGGATATGCGGCGCTTTTAATGAGGGAGAGGGTATTACACGGGAGGTGGTGCAAAGAATTGAGGAAATAAATAACATATCCTTTGATGATCTTGCCGATAAGCTGATGGAAGCCCGGCTGGTGCGCCACAGAGAAGAAAAATGTATGGCAGAGAGGGGGATATAAGTAGAGTCTGACATACTGTTTTGGTATCCGGTAAATCTCCTGCTGCAGGGATTTACCGGATATTTTCATTTTGCATGTAAAGAATCATGAGAAAAGAAGAAAACAGTTGACGTCATCTGATAAATATTATATATTATTGATAAATATATTTATCAACTAACCATTGGGAGGGATAACATTGAAAGTAAAAGTAAAAGACATTGCAAAAGCGGCAGGGGTATCGCCCACCACGGTGTCGCTGGTTTTAAATAACCGCCCTTCCAGAATTGCGGAGGACACGAAGGAGCATATTCTACGGGTCGCCAGAGAAATGCAGTTTCAGAAGGAATCGGAAATAGATTTTTCGGAGTTTAAGAAGGTGAAGACGCTCGGCATGGTGGTGCCGGACGTGATGAGCTCTTTTTATCACAGGCTGGCGGAGGAAACGTCGAGACATGCGTTTTACCAGGAATACACAGTCTTTCAGTGTTATACCAATGACGATATCCAGTGCTTCTATATGGCGGTGGAAGGGCTGATGGCCAAGAACGTGGATGGGATCATCATCATACCGCCCAGAACGATGGATAAAGAAAATGTGAAGCTGCTAAAATCGCTGCAGAAGAGCGGAGTTCCCATGGTGCTGCTGGATCGGGCGGCGTATGCGGTGTTCTGTGACTTTGTGACGGCGGACAACAAACACGGCGGGCGGATTGCCACGGAATATTTGATTAAGCACGGCCATACCGGAATCGGCTGCCTCGTAGGCGAGGCGAATGTTTACACCTCCAGAAAGCGTGTGGAGGGATACCGCGAAGCACTGGCCGCGGCGAAGATTCCATTTGATAAAGATCTTGTCTATTACGGAAATTACGATATAGAGTCAGGACGGGCCGGAATGGAGATCCTGTGGGAAAAAGGCGTTACCGCGGTGGTTGCAGGCAATGATCTGATGGCCTATGGCGTGTATCTCTTTGCAAAGGAGCATCACCTTTCCATACCCGGTGATTTATCGGTGATTGGCTATGACAATACGGAGCTGTGCGGCCTTATGGACGTGCCGCTGACGAGTGTGGACCAGAATACTGATACGATGGCCTCCAAGGCGGTTGAAGTATTGCTGCGAAGAATCGAGGAGCCGGCCGCGGATGAATCGGAACCGGCCAGAAACTATTATTTCACGCCGTTTGTGGTGGAGCGTGATTCGGTGGGAGAGATGAATCAGAGCTCAGCAAAGCGCAGTGAAATGCGGTAAGACACAGTGAAAAAAGATGAAACGTTATAATTCGCAATAAGCAGCAAGGAAAAGTCGATTGATAGATAAATAACGGATAAATAAAAGCTAAATAAAGGCTAAATAAAAGTTAAATACCACATATTGCAAAGGCAGGAAACGAAGAATATTGATTCGTTTCCTGCCTTTATTTTTTTGCACTTTTTCGACAGTGAATTTGAATAAATAAAACGGGAAAAAATAAAAGAATCAGTTTAACTCCTGTTTATCTGCACAAATTTGGATTATATGTACAAAAAATATATTAAAATAACTGATAAATAAGAATAAATCACTATTAAAATACAGGGAGAAAATGAAAATTCTGAATTCATTTTTCGTATTGACAAAAGTAGATAAAATGATATAATGAAATTACAGAAACATTTATCACAAATTTATCATGTGCTCAAAGGTACCGTGAAAATTTCAGTGAAAAAGGAGAGAAAAGTAAATGAAAAAAAGATTTTTTGCAGCAGCTTTATCAGTTGCCATGGTTGGAACTCTTTTGTCAGGGTGCAGCATATCCACAACCAGCACGCCGGAGAGCGATGCGGCAGGAACTACGGCAGCAGCGGGTGAGACGGCGGCGGCTGAGACGACAATAGCAAGCCAGGATTTAAAGGGACGTGAAGAGATCACTTTGTGGTTCTGGGGCGCAGAGCCATACGCACAGGAAGCGATGCAGCAAATCCTGGCAGATAAGTATAACAGCTCTCAGGATAAGTATAAGCTCGCTATCGAATTCAGACCATCGGTTGATACGGATATGTCAACTGCACTGGCGGCAAATCAGGGACCCGATATCGTATATGGTTCCGGTCCATCTTTCGTTATGCCGCTTGTAGAGGCAGGAAAACTGGAGCCACTGGATACCTATTCCGAACAGTACGGGTGGAGTGACCGTATCCTGAAGCCGTTCTATGAATCTGGAACCGTGAACGGTAAACTGTACAGTTTAATCAGCGGTGTCAGCACGATGGGAGTCTTTTATAATAAGAAGGTACTGGCTGATAACGGCTGGGAAGTTCCGAAGACGATCGAAGACATGGAGAAGATCATGGATGACGCTCTCGCAAAGGGATTGTATGCATCTGTTACGGGAAACAAGGGCTGGAAACCAGTGAATGAAAACTATGCTTCCGTATTTTTAACTCATGTAGCAGGACCGGAGACCATGTACAAATGTCTGACCGGAGAAGAAAAATGGAACAATCCGAATGTCACCGCAGCGATCGAAAAGTCAAAGGAATGGTGGGATAAAGGATATCTTGCAGGTGATGATTATGTAAACTTGAATTTCAGTGAATCCCTGCAGCTTTTATCTGATGAAAAAGCTCCGTTCTTTATTGGGCCGTCAATCGCATTCCAGTGGGCAGCGTCTTTCTTTACCGGAGATAAGACAGAAAATATTGCGTTTATCCCATTCCCTTCCACAGAGACGGTTCCCAATGAAACGTATACTCTGGGCGCTTCCTGTACCCTGTCCATTAATGCCAATGTAAGCCAGGAACATAAGGACGAGGCGGCTAAGATTATTGATATGATGTTTCAGCCGGAATTTATGCAGGAGATGACAACCGCATGGCCGGGATACTGGGGAACACCGCTGAAAGATTTAGCCACCATTGACACCAGCAAGATGGGATATTTATCACAGTCCTTTGTTGACGTTGTGAAAAATATTTCAGCTGCCGTGGATAAAGGAAACTTCGGATATTATGACAATGTATTTTTCCCGGCTTCCACACAGCAGAGTATGGTGAACATTGAGGATGTCTGGTACGATACGGTATCAGTATCCGATTATCTTGATAAGATAGATAAGGATTTTGCAGATGCACTGGCTAAGGGCCTTGTACCTCCGATTCCGGAACCGGCAATGAACTGATATCAGCACAGCACAGGCAACTTAAAAAGGGAAGAAGGGAGATGGCCGGTATGCAGGAAGGAAACAGCATACCGGTCATTTTTCTCCAATGAAGAGGAGGTTTTCAATGAAGAGTAAAAAGATAAACTGGAATTATCTTTTGATTGCTCCGGCGCTGCTCATCAGCGTGTCCGTTATCCTGCTCCCGGGAATCATGACCATCGTCTATTCCTTTACGGATTATAACGGTATTTCGCAGAATTTTAATTTTATAGGGCTGCAGAATTTTAAAGAATTGTTTCAAGACAGGATTTTCTTCCTGGCAATCCGCAACAACTTAATCTGGACCATTATGTTCATCACGATTCCGGTGTGTATCGGTATGCTGGCCGCGATGCTTCTCTTATCGAGATCGAAGACGAGAAGTATCTATCAGGTGGCCTTTTTAATTCCTTACGTTCTGGCTCCGGCGGTAAACGCCATGCTGTGGCTGAACGTGATTTTCAGCCCGGTTGTTGGTGTTGTTTCATTTTTAAAGAATTTTGGAATCGACTTGGGATCGCCTCTTGCCAGCATGAAAAGTGCGATATTTGCCTGTGCAGGCGTCGATATCTGGCATTACTGGAGTTATTTGACCGTTATTTATCTGGCGGCATTACGACAGACACCGACCGATCAGGTGGAGGCGGCCAGGATCGATGGCTGTAATGGCTGGCAGTTATTCCGCTACATTTATCTGCCGAATATTAAGTCCACGGTAAATCTGATGTTTGTCATGATAGTCATTGGTTCCTTCCTTGCATTTGATTACGTCAAGCTGCTGACCGGCGGAGGTCCGGCACATTCTACAGAGGTACTTGGTACATACGCCTACTCCTTTGCATTCAGTGAGATGAAGGTAGGCAAGGCGGCCGCGGTTGGTCTCTTTATGAGTTTCTTTGGGTTGATTGCTTCTCTGATTTATACGCGAATGAGCCGCAAAGAAAACATGGATTAGGAGGAGAATATGGGAGTTTCTTCGAAAAAGAAAAGAATATGGATCAATGTGCTGATTCATTTTGTATTGATTCTGCTTTTGCTTATCTGCCTGCTTCCGATTGCGCTGGTGGTCATCAACGCATTTAAGACAAATGCTGAAATTGTAAGGAATCCATTGTCGATTCCCAAAGTGCTTCATCTGGAGAATTTTATCCAGGCGTGGACGACAGGTAAATTTGCCCATGGGTTTATCAACAGTATCAAGCTGAGCGGCTGTACGATTCTCATCATTCTGGTCTGTTCCACTCTGGCGGGCTATGTGCTGTCGGGTTACCGGATCAAGGGGAGCGGCATCATACTCACCTACTTTATGATGGCGATGACTGTTCCGATTCAGTTGTTCTTATTCCCGCTGTATTATGCTTTTGCAAAGCTTAACCTGATTGGAAATATTCCGGCAACCAGTCTGATTCTGTCGGCTATGTTTATGCCGCTGTCGGTATTTCTGATGAGAACATTTTTCTTAAATGTGCCGAAGGAACTGGAGGACGCGGCCAGAATTGACGGGGCCAACACAGGACAGGTGATCTGGCATGTGATGCGTCCGGTGGTTTCGCCGGGGTTAATCACGGTTGGAATTCTGATCGGCCTTCAGTCCTGGAATGAATATCTTGTATCAAGTACCTTCTTACAGGGGGAAAAGAACTTTACCGCTACTTTAGGATTTCTGTCTATGAACGGAAGTTACGGATCCAACATGTCGATTCTGATGGCATCCTCGGTAATCCTGATCGCGCCGATCGTCGTCTTCTTCCTTTGCGCTCAGAGATACTTTGTAGACGGCATGGTGAGCGGAGCTGTGAAAGGCTAGGTGCAGCCATGCGGGCAGGAAGACAGAGAGAAAATTAAGAGCACTCTCAGATATAAATGGAGGAATTCAACATGAAAAACATAGCTTGTTTCAAAAATGACATCTACGCCGGTGTACTGGGAAAGATCATCGGTGTTTACCTGGGACGTCCGGTAGAGGGCTGGACCTATGAGGCCATCCGGGATACCTTCGGTGAAATCAACTACTATAAAAATCACAGGACGGGCGCGCCCCTCATCGTTCCGGACGACGATATCTCGGGAACCTTCGCGTTCTTTAGGAGTCTGGAGGACAACAAGTTTGATCCGGATATCCGGGCGGAGCAGATCGGGGACAGCTGGTTAAACTATATTATTGAGAATGAGACCATCCTCTGGTGGGGCGGCCTCTCGAGAAGCACGGAGCACACCGCGTATCTGCGCCTTAAAAATGGAATCAGGGCTCCGAAGAGCGGTTCCATCGAGTTAAACGGGCGGAGCATGGCGGAACAGATCGGCTCGGAGATTTTTATCGACACATGGGCCATGGCAAATCCGGGCAATCCGGAGCGGGCGGCTAAGATGGCCAGGGAAGCGGCCGGCGTCAGCCACGACGGAATCGCCATCGACGCAGCAGTTTATCTGGCTGTTATGGAGTCGCTGGCCTTTGTGGAGAAGGATATCGACAGGTTGCTGGATGCGGGGCTTGCCTACATAGAAAATCCTGAATTTATCCGACTGGTCGGAGCGGTCAGGGAACAGTGTGCCAAGGCGTCTGACTGGAGGGAAGTGAGACAGTGGATCGCAGATCACCACGGATATGAGAAGTATCCTGGTAACTGTCCGATGGTGACAAACCATTTGACTCTTTTGATGGCATTTATTATGGGCGGCGACGATTTTAACAAAGCGTGTATGATCGCCTGCAGTTCCGGCTGGGATACGGACTGCAATTCCGGCAATGTCGGCTGTCTGAATGGAATCCGGCTGGGCCTCGATGGTTTTCGCACGAGCACGGATTTGAGAAAGGCTGTGGCGGACCGGTTGTATGTGGTCACCAGCGACGGAGGCTCCTGCATTTCAGATGCGGTGCAGGAGACCAGGAAAATCTTAAAGGCGGCCTGCCGTCTGGAATATGAGCCGGTTGATTTCCCGGAGGAGCGTCTGGCCTTCGAATATCCGGGCGCCGTTCAGGGGATTGTTCCTTACGATAAGAATACGGAAGAACAGGTACTGTGCGGAATCGATAATCTGGTGGAAAGTCCTCTGCACTGCAGTCCGCAGAATGGTAATGAGGAGACAAAAGAGTATGGATGCCGCCTTTCTTACCGCGGCTTAGGGCCTGGGGTGCATGCGACTGCCTGTATCGACACTTTTATCGACCTTCAGCCGAAGGGAAAGGAAGGGACCAGCTACTTTGACGTGCTCTGCTCCCCTTCCCTGTACAGCGGCCAGGAAGTGAAGGCCGTTATAGCGGCGGGAGCGGTAAGCCCGGCCTTTACCTTTTTCATCGAGTACTTTAATGAGAGAGATGAGCTGGAGACCTTATCCAGCAGCGCCTTCCAGCTTAACGACGGAGATAATGAGATAAAATGGCGGATTCCCGATGTGGGCGGCCACGCCATCTACCGGCTGGGGATTTCCTTAAGAAGTGGTGCATGCGGTTCCCGTCTGGATGGTTCCGTGATTATCAAATCTCTCGACTGGTCGGGGGCGCCGGAGTGCTACCGCATGGGAAGATCCATGGAAATGACGCCGACCCTGACTCCGTGGACGACGACCACATCATGGCTGAAGACATTTGTCTCATCTGCGGATCATTTCTGCCCGGATTATACAACGACATTTTCCATCTCCCATGCGGCGCCTAACGGTGTTGTGACGACGGGTACCATGGACTGGGATAACTATTCTGTGAAATCGGTGATTACATTTTCCCAGCAGGATGCGGCAGGGCTTGTGGCCCGGGCAAAGGGACACAGAAGGTATTACGGGGCAGTGCTGAAGGACAAAAAGGCTGTGATCTACAAGCAGTGCGATGCAAAACGCACCGTAGTGGCGGAAGCTGCCTGTGATTTTGAAATTGACGATACCCGGGAGCTTGCCTTTACTCTGGATGGCCCGCGGCTGTCTCTGGCAGTGGATGGGAAAACAGCGGTGAGCGGACAGGATGAGAGTTACCTGTGCGGCGGAGCGGGCTTTGTAGTGGATTCCGGAGCGATCCTGGCGGATGGCTTTGAGGTCAAACGCATCTGCTCCCGCAAGAATAAGAAGGATTGAGAGGAAAAAGGCGTGAGTGTATTAAAATATAGAGAACAGATTTATGCGGGCGTGCTGGGGAAGATTATTGGTGTCTATTTAGGCCGTCCTGTGGAAGGCTGGAGTTACGATAAGATTAGGGAAACCTTTGATGAGGTGAAATACTATGTTCATGAGAAGGTGGGAGTTCCGTTAATTGTGGCGGATGACGACATATCCGGAACGTTCGCATTTTTCAGGGCTTTGGAGGACAATGGATATGACAGGGAACTGCCGGCGAAGGCGTTTGGGGACACGTGGCTGAACTATATCATCGAAAACCGGACGATTCTATGGTGGGGCGGCCTGGGACGGTCAACCGAGCACACGGCTTATTTGAATCTGAAGAACGGCATGGATGCGCCGGAGAGCGGAGCGGTCAGGACCAATGGAACCACGCTGGCGGAGCAGATCGGAGCACAGATTTTCATCGATGCGATCGCCATGGCCTGCCCCGATGATCCGGAGCTGGCGGTAAGTTTGGTGAGAAAAGCGGCCAGCGTCAGCCATGACGGCATTGCAGTTGAGGCGGCCTGCCATTTAGCGGCGCTGGAAGCGATGGCGTTTACGGAAAAAGACGTGAATGTGCTTCTGGACCGGGCGGGGGCCTATGTGCAGAATCGGGTTTTAAAGGATATGATTGGTGATGTCCGGGATATCTGCGGCAGAGAATCTGACTGGAGAAAGGTCCGTGACTACCTGGATCCGAAATACGGCTATGAAGTATTTCCAGGCTGCTGCCATATGATTCCCAACCACGCCATGGTGATCGCGGCCATTCTGCTGGGCGGAGACGATTTCCAGAAATCCATCTCCATCGCCTCCTCGGCTGCCTGGGATACGGACTGCAACGCGGGCAATGTGGGCGCGTTCAACGGAATCAGGCTGGGGCTTGATGGAATCAATGCGGGAGCGGACTTCCGGACGCCGGTGGCCGATCTGATGTATGTGGTTACCTCGGATGTTGGTTCCTGATGGAGAGAAAGGTGGGAATCGGTCGGGTGCCACCTTGTTCTTCGCCGACCACGGCAAGCAATGAAAGCATCGGAGGATGATCTCGCCGCCGTCATCGCGGACGTTTCCACCCAGACATTTATCGATTTCTCGAAGCTGGCGCAGAACTTTTCTACCGTGGCGTCTCCGACGCTTTACTCCTCTCAGAAGGTGGTGACGGAGGCGGGCTTGGCTGGTTCTCCCTGCACCGGTTCACAGGAGGCAGTGACTCTGCGTCCGTATATTCTCTATTACGATATTGAAAATCAGGTCAGAGCCATGTACGGAGATGCGGTTCTGCTGGATGAAACGAAAAAGTCATTTGAGTGGACCGTGCCGGATACGAAGGGCATGTCCATCTTTAAACTGGGATATGAGGTTGCGGGCAGGAAACGTTTCGACGGGGACGTGGTCATCTACAGCATCGACTGGAAGGGAGCGCCCACGGACTTCGCACAGAGAGGTATGCTGATGACCTCCATCTGGAATACGAATCCGCTTTGGCTGGCCGGCTTTGCCAGCTCCGCGGTTCAGTTTGCGGCAGATTTCAAACATACCTACTGTGTATCCAATGTGGAAGCAGATGGTCTGGTGACGATTGGCAGCAGGGAATGGGAAGATTATACCGTGTCATCGACAGTCTTCTACAGCCTTCATGAGGCCGGAGGCCTGGTGGTGAGGAGCAGAGGCCATAAGCGGTACTATGGAGCCGCACTCATGGATTACAGCCGCGCCGTGGTATACGTACAGAAGGACCGGGAACGGGTGATTTTGGCGGAGGTGCCATACTCCTATCAGGAGGATGTGGGATATACGCTTACCTTTGCGGCTCATCAGGAGAAGCTGGAATTCTCGGTGAACGGGGAGACGCTGATCGAGGTGGCGGATGCCACTTACTCGGGCGGCGGAGCCGGATTTACAATTTCGAAAGGAACGATGACGTGTGACAGCTTTATTGTTTCATAAGAAATCGGCTGCATTACAAATAGGAGACAGAACATGGATTATATCATAGCATCGACAGTTGTTACGGATGAGATAAGGTTTGCTGATAAAAAGACTGTGGAAAAGAAGGCGGGCGGAGCCGGGATCTATGCGCTGTGCGGAATCCGGCTCTGGTGCGACAGCGTTATGCCTGTGACGGGCGTGGGAAAAGACTATGCGGAAATGTTTGGAGAATGGTATAAGAAGAATCATATTTCCATGGATGGCCTGATCCCAAAGGACGAGAAGACGCCTTACAACGTTATCCAGTATTTTGAGGACGGAGAGCGGAGTGAGACGGCCCTGTACGGGGCGGATCATTACCGCAAGATCGAGGTGACGCCAGAAGAGCTGGAGCCATATTTTCAGACGGCAAAGGGGATCTACATTTTCAAGAATACCTCCCCGGAGTTCTGGAACGGGATTCTTCCCATGATGGAAAGCAGTTTTCAGACACGCTCTCGGGCGGCCGCCGTCATGTGGGAGATTGCCAGCGATTCCACCTGTCCGGAATGCCTGGAAGAGGTGAGACGGATCGCCGGAAATGTAGATATCTTTTCGATTAATTTAACGGAGGCCCGGAATTTATTCGGTACAGAGTCTTTGGACGAGATAATTGGGAAATTCAGGAGCTGGATGGACAGTTCCACTCAAGCTGTACAGCGGAATATGGAGAGTTCCCCTCATGTAGTTGGAGAAAATGTGAGCGGTCCCACTCCTTTTGCCGGACAGAATCATCTGAAGCTGATTTTTCTGCGCAGAGGTTCTAAGGGGGCGGTGATGATTACGCCGGAAGAGGTGGTATACGTGCCCACGGTGGATCACGTAAATGTGGTGGATCCCACAGGCGGCGGCAACAGTTCATCAGGCGCGGTGCTTTACGGGTGGAGCAGCGGCCATACCCCGGAGGAGTGCGGCCTGATGGGAAGTATATCGGCCGCCATGTGCCTGGAACAGTACGGCGTTCCGGACGAGATTGGAATGGAGAAGCGGGAGGCCGCGCAGAGACTTTTAGCAGCAATGAAAGGAAATAACCCAAATGAAGAGTGAGGAAATCAGAAAGAAACCGTCCATCAGACGGATACATGAGCAGTATGAATACTATAAAAATGTGCCGGAGCGCGGGCTTATGATCAAAGGACGTCCGGCACTTACCCAGATTGACCACGAAAAGGTGGGGGATTTTGTCCTGATTACGGTGAGGGATCCCCTGTGCGCCTATGATGTGGACCCGGCGAAGAAGATTGCGGACAGACTGGAGAATGCGGAGCTGATCGGCAATTCCGGGATGTTTACCTCTTATACGGGAACGTATAAAGGGGCGAAAATCACCGTGGTCAGCGGCGGCAGCGGATCGCCGGAAATGGAACTGATTTTATATGATTTTATGGAATATACGGACGCGGGAACGTTTCTGCGGGTCGGCGGTTCGGGCGGAATCGGCGATGAGGTGAAGCCGGGAGACGTGGTGATCGCCAGCGGTGTGGTCAGGGAAGAGGCCATGACGAAAGCGTACATACCGGCAGGATATCCGGCGGTCAGCCACTATGAGGTGGTAGGCGCCATGGTAGAAGCCGCCAAAACGCTGGGAGCGCCATACCATGTGGGAGTGACCCTGTCCGTGGACAGTGATTTTGTGGGCGGAGGCAGACCGGGTGTCGGCGGATACTTACAGCCGTGGAATATTGAAATAGCCGGAATCTACAACCGGGCCGGCGTGCTGAACGGCGACCGGGAATCTGCGGCGATCGTGACGCTGTCCGCGCTGTTTGGACGCAGGGGCGGTTCCATCTGTTCCGTTGCGGATAATCTTTGCACCGGAGAGAAGTTTGAAGCAGGCGGCGGCCATGAGTTTGCGATTGATATCGCACTGGAGGGCTGTGCGGTCTTAAACCGGTTAGATCAGGAAAAGAACGAGAAAAAGGCAGAGGAGAAGCAGTGATATGAGTGAAATGTTAACGAAAGAGTATGACAACCCCATGTGCAGACAGGCGATGAGCCTCCCGGAGCTGATCCGGAGCCAGTATGAGGACCTGGAAGTAAAGACCAGGAAAGTCCTTTCTTTTCAGGAAATATTTAATATTCAGCGTGTGGTGCTGACGGGATGCGGTGATTCCTATGCGGCCTGTATGGCGACAAAGCATGTGTTTGAGATGCTGACAGGTATTCAGGCTGAGGTGGTGACAGCCATCGATTTCGGACGGTATTACAGTGAACGCCACATGGGCGTGGACTGCCAGAATCCCCTCGTAATCGCGGTCAGCAATTCAGGCCGGGTTGCCCGGATCTCGGAGGCGGTACAGCGTGCGAAATTCCATGACTGTTTCGTCCTTGGGATCACAGGAAATTTGACTTCCCCACTGGCCCAGAATTCGGATAAGGTGCTGAAGCTGGATATTCCGCCCTTTGAGAGCGCGCCGGGAACGAGAAGCTATATGGTCAGCGTGATGGCGCTCCTTCTGCTGGCTGTCCGTATCGGAGAGGTGCGGGGCATGTACACCATGGATCAGGCCATGGACTACCGCTATGATATGAAAAATCAGGGAGATTTGCTGGAAGCGCTTCTGCCGCAGATGGCGGAAACGTGTGCGAAGATGGCGGAAGAATGGAAGGATTTCCCCTGCTTTGACTTTGTAGGAGCGGGCTTCGACTACGCTGCGGCATGGTTTGGCCAGGCGAAGATGCTGGAGGCCACAGGGAAATATTCCATGCATATTAACTCGGAGGAATGGTTCCATCTGAACTGTTTCGCTAAGGATCCGGAACACATCGGCACCGTGGTGGTGTCCAATACCACGAATCCGGGACTCAGCAGGACAAAGGACGTAATTCGTTACGGAAAGAAGCTGGGACGGCCGATGTTAGTCATCACCGATGAAGATGGAGCGGAAGGCGTATCCTGTGTAACCGTGCCGTCTCCCAAATATCCGGTCAATATGCCGGTGACCCAGTTCGTCCCGATGTCTCTTCTCGCCGGTTACCTCTCCGCCATGTTGGGAGAGCAGTATGGGCGCGGATGTGAAGGACCATGGAGCTTCTGCGAAAATGGCTTCTGTGTCCAGAATAATGAGATCGTTTTGAAATAGCGGAGGATGGAAAAATGCTGAAAAACTTTAAAATAAAGACGAAATACAATGAGGTTTACGATATCACGGAACACGTAAAGAAGGCGGTGGAGGAAAGCGGAGTAAAAGAGGGCACCTGCCTCGTTTATAATCCTCATTCCACAGCGGGTCTGGCGGTATTTTCTCCATGGGACCCGGACGGGTTCCTGGATCTGGACGAGGAGATCCGCAGGCTGGTGCCGACCCGGATCGATTTCAAACACCAGCACGACACCCCGCAGGATGCGGCGGGCCATGTAAAGTCGGCGCTTCTCGGCATTTCCGGGAATTTTATCGTGCATGAGGGAAAGCTGCTGGTCGGCGGTTCCCAGGGCATCTATTTCCTGGAATTCGACGGACCGAGAAACCGGGAATTCTTTGTGAAGATTCAGGCGGATGCGTAGAAACGCTCCCAGAACTGGAAGAAGCTCGCAGGAGCACTCAGATTGAGAAAAGAGGAGAATAAAATGGATAAAAAGAAAATAATCCTGGACTGTGATCCGGGAATGGACGACTCCATGGCCATTATTATGGCTTGTAAATCAGACGCCTTGGAGGTAAAGGCGATTACAGCGGTAAATGGAAACTACCGCGTCGATGTAACCAGCAAAAATGCGCTGAAGGTGCTGGAGTTGATCGGAAGAACGGATATCCCGGTTGGTAAGGGAATGCCGGAGCCGATGGTGAGAAAGTGCCCGAAGGACCCGTTTACCCATGGGAAGGACGGTCAGGCGGAAAATAACCTTCCCGATCCGGTGACGCCGCTGAGCGATAAGAACGCGGTGGAATTGATCATAGATACGGTAAAGGCAAATCCGGGAGAAATTTACATCCTCTGCACCGGCCCCATGAGCAATGTGGCCATGGCCATGAAAAAGGCGCCTGAGATCAAAGAGATGATCGCCGGGATCTATGCGATATCCGGAGCGTTCGGTCTGAACCGTTACGCGTATACCAATGCTACAGGTGATACGCCGCAGAGCGAATGGAATGTGTATGTGGACCCGGAGGCGGCCGATATTGTATACAATTCCGGTGTGAAGCTGGTGGCGCTGGGCCTCGATGTGGCGACTCATTTCGATGTGAATTTGACGGATGAAGATATCCGCATGCTGGAGGAGAGCGACAAGCCGGAGGCAAAGTTTTTCTTACAGGCCGTTCATTTTGTAAATGAAAGAGGCTTTGAGGCGTACTGTGCGGTAATCGACTGTATGGCGGTCGGATACGCCATCGATGCTACCCTGGTAAACACCATTTCCGGGCATGTGGGTATTGAGACGAAGAGTGATTTGACGCTGGGAATGACGGTTCTGGACCGGAGACACCATTTCGTATGGGAATCGCTGCCGGTTGTGGAAATCGGAGAGAGCGCCGATTACGAAAGATTCTTAAAGCTTCTCATGAAGCTTGTGCTGGTTTAAGCGGGAGGTTTGCGTATGTTTGAAAAAGAAAAGATCTATATAGCGGGACCCGAGTGTTTCTATAAGGGCGGCCCGGACATTTTAAATGCAATGAGACGGAGGGCGGAGAGTCTTGGCTTCGGCGTTACGCTTCCCAACGAGCATCCGCTGGATATGGGAAATCCGGATCTTCAGAAGCGGGCAGACAGCATTTTTGAGGATCTGAAAATGATCATGAAGGAGACTACGGTCATCATCGCCGACTTGGAGGCTTACCGCGGCTCCGAAGCGGATAGCGGAACAATCTATGAGATCGGAATGGCGTATGCGGATGGATTAAAATGCTACGGCTACACGAGAGATAAACGCCCGCTGGCATGGAAGGATCAGAAGTATGTGATGAAGGAAGGCATTGTTTACGATGAAAATGGGAAAAAAGCGCCTTACAAGGAGCTGCCATTTTCACCGGCCGTGGTAGGTTCGACGAAGATCGTGGAAGGCGATTTCGATGACTGTCTTGCCATGCTGATGACGGATTTAGAGGAGGAGTGGAAGGCAGAGGGAAGAACGGGCGGTATGGCTGCAGCGCGGGACGGAAAAGCGTTTGGGGAGGCGAATGAGGCACATGATCCGGCCGATGCTCCGGCGAGGCCGAGAGTCTACTTATCCGATGTGATCCGGTATGAAGAGGATGCGGAGGAGGTTTACGGGCGCCTTAAGGAGCTTTGCGCTTCTTACGGTCTGGAGGCCGTCACTCCCTGCGACTGGGCGGAAGGATTTCCGGAGACGAAAGGCTTCAACCCCTATGTGAGAGCGGCGGCCCTGACGGAGAATTACTGCCGGCTGGTGAGAAGCTGTGATGCAGTAATTGCCGATCTGAGTGATTACCGCGGCTATGAGTGCTCCAACGATGTGGGATTCGAATGCGGTATGGGGTTTGAGATGGGGAAAAAGCTGTACGCCTACATGAAGGACGCAAGACCGTGCATTGAGAAAATCCCACATCTGGGCGAGGCCGCAGAGTTCCGCGATATGACAGGCAGCAATGTGGAGAATTTCAATTATCCGGCCAATTTAATGTTCGGAAGCTCCATGAAGATTTATGAGGGAAGCTTTGAACAGGTGATTGAGAGGGTGGCGAAGGAACTGAACGGGTGAAATTATGGGAGAAACTGGTAAGGAGTTTTCCGGGAACCTTTCCCAAATGCAGTGTTCCGTGTATACTAAATATAGTTGATAAAACAGGAAAGGAAGTTTCAGAACATGGCTCGGATTTTAAATTATGGATCGCTGAATATTGATCACGTGTACTCGGTTCCTCACATTGTCAGGCCGGGGGAAACCATTTCCGCCGTGGGATTTAAGGATTTCCCGGGCGGAAAAGGCCTAAACCAGTCGGTGGCGATGGCGAGAGCAGGAGCCATGGTTTTTCACGCCGGTAAGATTGGAAATGACGGCGAATTCTTAAAAAAGATTCTGGTGGCTGACGGTGTGGACTGTACATGGCTGAAAAACAGCGGGGGTCCCAACGGGAGCGCCATCATACAGAAGGATGCAGACGGCCAGAATGCGATCATCTGTTACGCCGGAAGCAACGGAGAGATCAGTCCGGCGGAGATCGACGAGGTCCTGGCCCATTTCCGGGAAGGGGACATTCTCGTATCCCAGAATGAGATCAGCAATGTTCCATATCTGATTGAAATGGCGGGAAAACGGGGGATGCGGATCGCCTTTAATCCCTCGCCGATCGATGATACCGTACTGCGCATGGACTTGTCTAAAGTTTCCTGGCTCATTATCAATGAGACGGAGGGTTATGGCCTGACCGGAGAAGAGGAACCGGAAAAGATAGTGAAAAATCTGATTACCCGGTACCCCGGGATGGCTGTAATTCTGACACTGGGAGAAGATGGCTCCATGTACTGCCAGGGGGACGTGATCCTGCGGCAGGAAGCCTACTGCTACGGGGTGAAGGATACGACTGCGGCCGGCGATACGTTTTTGGGGTATTTTCTGGGGACGTATGAACTGGAAGGTGATGTGAAGGCAGCACTGGATATGGCCGCCCGTGCGGCCGGGATCGCGGTGTCGAGAGAAGGCGCGGTGCCGTCGATTCCGGGGGTGGAGGAAGTCAGGTAGAGATAACGGCGGGAGGAATTACCCTTTCTCCTGCCTGTTACGACAGTTTCAAGCGGTGGTATTTGATAAAATGTTTGTGATAAATGTTGTGAAAAAATTTTTGAAAAAGCTATTGAAATATGAAAGCAAATTCGTTATAATATAAATGTATTAAAGATAATACATTAGAACAAGAGAGGACAAAAAACGAAAGCTAAGACGAAATACAGGAGCACTTCAAAATTTTTTACCATCAAATGTATTAAAGGTAATACATTAACAACTATAGCTAAAAGGAGAGGAAAGCTTTGGCAAAGAAAATGGTAATAGTATCTGTGGATGCATTGGTTGGCGAAGATTTAAAACTTGCTTCCACACTTCCGGGATTTAAGAAAATTATGGATGGCGGAGCGAGAGTGGAGCAGGTCATGAGTGTCTATCCGACACTGACCTATCCTATCCATGTAGTTCAGATGACAGGAAGAAATATGATGAATCATGGAATTTACAACAATGAGCGTGTCATGCCGGGGCGTCTTTCGCCGGACTGGTTCTGGCAGATCTGGGACTGTAAGGTACCGACCATATTTGACGCAGCTCACCGGAAAGGACTGACAACTCATGCCGTGATGTGGCCGGTGACGGCACAGGCGGATATTGACTGGCTTCTGCCGGAAGTATGGGATTTACAGAAATGGGAGGATCCTGCAATTATATATAAGAAGAACTGTTCTCCGCAGCTGTTTGACAAGTATTTTGAAAAACACCGGTTTAAACTCGGCTGGCATCCGAAGCCGGAGTTGGATGAATTTGGAGTATCGGTTGCAGAAGAGGTGATTCGGAATGAAAAGCCTGATTTAGCCATGATTCATGTATCGGCAGTTGATATTGCACGCCATGGTAACGGTATGTTTGGACCAGCCATCGACGATGCGATCCGGAAAGTGGACAGCTGGCTCTGCAGATTGGAGCAGGCGGTTTCAGAAAGCGGCAGGTTTGACGAAACCAATTTTATCATTGTTAGTGACCATGGACATTTAAAGGTGGATAAGCAGGTGAATTTAAATGTACTTTTTAAAGAGGAGGGACTGATTCAGACAGACGATCACGGTGAGCTTGTAAGTTATCAGGCGTACTGCCATTCTTCCGGGCTTTCAGCCCAGATTCTGCTGGCAGATGCGGCCGATACAGAGGTTCGTAAAAAAGTGGAGGCCATTTTGGAATATGCAAAAGACACAGAAGCATTTGGGATTAAGGCGATTTATACGAGGCGCGAAGCCGAGGAAAAATTCCAGCTGTCAGGTCCCTTTGAGTATGTGGTTGAGGGCGTGGGCGGCGTTGCATTTGCAGCAAAATGGGATGGAAGGGTCGTGATCAACGAGGAAGATTCTGATTACGATTACGTGAAGACCTCTCATGGACATCGGCCTCACTTGGGCCCGCAGCCGGTCATGCTGGCGAAAGGCCCGGATTTTAAGAAGAACGTCACAATCCGGGAGTGTAGTATTCTGGATGAAGTGCCGACATTTGCAGCAGTTCTGGGAGTGGAGATGGAAGGTCTGGAAGGCAGATGTTTGCATGAATTGTTAGTACGCCCTTGATACGGTATACTAACCTGGCCGAGAGGAGGGGGACTTTAAGTGGCTGAGATTATACTAAAGGATATCTGTAAAAGCTTTGGGGAGACCAAGGTAGTGAAACACGTGGATCTGACGATCGAGGATGGGGCATTTTCGGTAATTGTAGGGCCTTCCGGTTGCGGGAAGTCTACAATTCTCCGGATGATTGCCGGGCTGGAACAGCCGACCTCAGGAGAAATATGGATTTCGGGGAAATGTGTTAATTATGTTCCGCCGGGAAAACGGGATATCGCCATGGTTTTCCAGAATTATGCGATCTATCCGACAATGAGCGTGAGAGATAATATTGAATTTGGACTTAAGAACCGAAGGGTTCCGAAAGAAGAACGCGACACCCTGATCGGGGATGTCAGCGAAATTGTGGGGCTGACAGAATACCTGGGCAGAAAGCCGAGCGAGCTCTCAGGCGGTCAGCGCCAGAGGGTTGCCCTGGCAAGGGCCATGGTGAAGAAGCCCAGTGTATTCCTCATGGATGAACCACTATCCAACTTAGACGCGAAACTGCGAGGTCAGATGAGAAGCGAGCTGATTCAGCTTCATGACAGACTGGGAACGACTTTTATCTACGTGACTCATGACCAGGTAGAGGCGATGAGCATGGGAAATAAAATTGTTATTATGAATCAGGGAGAGATCATGCAGGTGGGAAAGCCGATGACAGTATACCATTGCCCTGAAAATATATTCTCCGCTCAGTTTATCGGAACCCCGCCCATGAATATACTGGCGGCAGAGAGGCTTCATGATGCGGTATGCTGTCCGCCGGGCTGCCGGTATGTAGGCTTCCGGCCGGAGCGGATCAGCCTTGACAGGGAATGCAGCGAGGCTCTGGTCCTTCCGGCTGTCGTACAGACGAGAGAGCTTCTGGGAGCGGAAGCGGTCTATACCTTTGAATCAGAGGCGGGAAAGATTCAGATGAAGAATTATTCAGATTATTTACCCGAGCCGGGAGAAAAGGTGAATCTGATAATAGAGCGAAAACATCTCTTTTTCTTTGATGACAGCGGAAAAACGTTTGGTATGGACTGCGGGAAAAGAGAGGTGTAGAGAATATGAGAAATAAGAAACAGACCTCATTCCGTGATGGGATCCGGCCTTACATAATGGTTCTGCCGTCGATTGCAGTTTTTCTGTGCTGTTATATTTATCCCATTTTCTACATGATTTACTTAAGCCTTTTTAAATGGGATTTCATAAGTCCAACCAAGGATTTTGTCGGCCTGAAGAACTTTATCACCCTGTTTTCCAAGGCGGAATTCCGCCAGGTGCTGTCCAATACGCTGATCTATACGTTCTGTTCCGTTGGAATAGCGATCGCACTTGCACTTGTGCTGGCGGTTTGGTTAAACCATCCGGGAAAAATGTTCGCATTTGTACAGGGAGCGATTTTCAGCCCCCACATTATTTCTCTCGTATCCGTGTCCTTTATCTGGATGTGGATGATGGAACCGTCCTACGGACTGTTAAACTGGCTGCTGGGGCTGCTTGGTATCAAACCCTCCATGTGGCTGCAGCGTCCGGACACGGCGCTGATGTCGCTGGTGCTGGTATCTGTCTGGAAGCTGATCGGATACGATACACTGATTTTGATATCTGCCCTGCAGAGTATTCCGAAGTCGATTTACGAAGCAGCGCTTCTCGATAAAGCGCCCGGAATCGTCACCTTTTTTAAGATCATTCTTCCAATGATTTCGCCTAACCTGTTCTTTTTGGTGGTAATGAATACCCTGACCTCATTTCAGGCGTTTGAGACCGTGTCCATCATGACAGAGGGCGGGCCTATGAATTCCACCAATACACTGGTTTACTATATCTACCAGAATGGCTTCCGCTTTTATAAAATGGGATACGCCTCTGCGGCAGGAGTGGTGCTGCTGGTGCTGGTCGGAATTATGACGATTATTTATTTTAATTTACTGGGAAGAAAAGTACATTACCAATAGGGGGGTGAAACGATTGCAACTGACATACCGACTGAAAAAAATAGTATTGACGGCCGTACAGTATATCGGATTTGCCATACTGCTGGTGCTGTTTATTATTCCATTTGTCTGGATGGTATCCACGTCAGTCAAGTCCATCGGGGAAACGCTGACAAATCCGCCAATTTTTATTCCGTCTGATTTTCATTTTGAGAACTATGTAAAGGCGTGGAAATCGGGGCCGTTTCTGCATTTCTTTTTAAACAGTGCCATTATCACATTTTCCAGCATGATCCTGCAGCTGCTGTTTGTTGTTCCGGCCGCTTATGCATTTGCCCGGTGCAAATTCCGGGGGAAGACGATCCTGTTTGGGATTACGATGATGACGCTCATGATACCGGGACAGTTGATCTTTATGCCGCTGTTTTTGATCTTTTCCAAGATGGGACTGATCAATTCCTACGTCAGCATGATTCTTCCCTTTTCTACCAGTGCATTTGGGATATTTATGCTGCGGCAGAGTTTTATGCAGATTCCGGAAGAGCTTTTAGAGGCAGCCAGGCTGGATCAGGCCAGTGAGTGGCAGATCATCAGGCACATTATGGTTCCAATGGCGAGGCCAACCATCGTCACGCTGATGCTTCTGACGTTTATCAGCCGCTGGAACGATTATTTCTGGCCGCTTGTTATGACAACCAATGATAAGGTCCGCACGCTTTCCATCGGTGTTTCCATGCTGAAAAACACAGAAGGCGGCGCTTCCTGGAATGTTTTAATGGCAGGCAATGTGATTTTAGTTCTGCCGATTCTGATAGTCTTTGTTTGTGCCCAGCGCCAGATCATACGGGCGTTTACCTATACAGGAGAAAAGTAAACAGGAGAGAAAAGGAGAGATTTAAGATGAAGAAAACATTAGCTATGATGTCAGTTTTGCTGCTTGCCGGCACACTTTTAAGCGGATGCGGAAAGAAGGCTGTTGAAGAGACGACGGCGGTGCCTGCCGATACCCAGGGAACCACACAGGCAGAGACAGAGACAACGGCAGCTGCAGCTGCAGCCGACACTGGAGGAGAAAAGGTAAAAATCGAGTTCTGGTACGCCTGGGGAGACAAGATCGGAGAGACAAATGAGGAGCTGGCCAGACGGTTTAACGAGTCCCAGGATAAGAT